>SLQI01000313.1 GCA_007131535.1 Balneolales bacterium
CCAGACTGCGTAACTGAGCCCTCAGAGTCGCCATGAGCATAGCTGCCGGCACCCCTTTTCCGGTGACATCCGCGATAGCGATGCCCCACATTTTATCGCCGAGTTTGATATAGTCAAAATAATCCCCGCCGACATAGGTAGCCGGCTTACTTGTACCGGCGATATCGATGTGGTCATGCCCTGGCTTTATATCCGGGAAAAAACCGGTTTGGATTACCCTGGCCATTTTCATCTGCTCATCCACGCGCTCCCGGTCGATGGCTTTACGGTACCAGTATTCCCGCTCAATGCATATCGCCGCCTGATTAGCCAGCGCCATCAGCAGTGGAATTTCTTCCTCACAAAAATCTCCGCCGTCTTTTTTATTGATCGCCTGTATTACCCCGATAAGCTTCCCCTCATTATTCAACATCGGCCCGCTGATCAGATTCCGGGTGGTAAAGCCTTTGGTGGTCAACTCACCTTCAAACCGCGGATCGGAAGCGGCATCATTCACGATCACCGGCTTGCGATACCGGGCAACCCAGCCGCTGATCCCCCGCCCTACCGGAATACGCCGGCCGCTGACTTCGGACTTCTTAGGTCCGGTCGGTATGGAAATCACCAGTTCATCTTCATCAGAAGAAAGCAGCATCAGACTCCCGGCTTCGGCACCCATAATTGTTTTGCAGGCCTCCATAATGGAATCCAGCAAACCAGCAACTCCGGTTTTGGTGTTGATCTTGCCGATCAGCTCGAACAGCAATTCCACCCGATGATCGTAAATCCCTTGTTCCTGTAATGTATAATCCCGGCGATCCAAATTATTCTCCTGTTTTTCGTGCGAGATGAATTCCGTCACGCACCGTCAACAATACATTTTCCATTTGCGGATCATCCTTTATCATGTGATTCAAACGGTCAATCGCTTTAGCTTTTCGATCTTCGGGCCGGATGACTTCTCCGTACCATAATGCATTATCAACCACCAGCAGTCCGCCCGATTTCAGCTTGGGCGTCAGCGATTTATAATACTCGGGATAATGTTCTTTGTCGGCATCGAGAAAAATCAGATCGAATTTGCCTTCAATGGATGGAATGGTGTCCAGCGCATTGCCCATCACAACCTTGATCTTTTCAGCTTCCGGCTTTCCCCGGAGACATTCGTCGGCAATGCTTTTATAGCGCTCGTTCATTTCAAGCGTAATCACCTCTCCGTCTTCCGGCAGAGCCTGAGCCATCATATAAGCCGAATAGCCGGTAAACATGCCAACCTCAAGAACGCGTCGGGCTCCGATTAAGCCGATCAGCATACTCAGCAGACGCCCTTCCACTTTGCCGGTCAGCATTTCTGTATATTGTAAGTGCTGACGGGTCGTATCAGCTATATGAGCGGCCGTTTCCGGCTCACTTTGAGTGACCGAGTTCGCGTATTGCGCTATTTGCTCCGAGGCCAGATAAGGTTCCATCTATACTAATGCCTTTTTGATGATAAGAGGGATACCGTATTTTTGATCCGTCCCAAACGTAATAAATTCATGCAGTGTTCCGGGTTACACGATATACAACCCAACCGGATCATCTGCCTTTGTCCCTTAAATATAAGCATACTTTAACTGAATACCTGTTTTGGAACCCGACTTTCACGCTACTTCTTCCTGGTTTATCCGATTCTTCCGACACTATACGTGGCTGCTTTTTTATCGCCGGTTTAAACATGTTTGGCTGTATTCGGCTTATCACCCTTCCCCTGACCGGTCCACGGTTTACTTTGCCAATCACTCCTCCTGGTGGGATGGACTGATTCCGTTTCTGCTGAATGAATTTCACTTTCGGCAGGAAGGCCGGGCTATCATGGAGTACAAGCAGATGGAGCAATATCGATTCTTCCGTAAAATCGGAGCGGTTCCGATTTACCGGGAGCATCCCCGGAGTGCTCTGCAGGTTATACGGAAAAGCGCTGATTTTTTAAGTCAACCCGGCCGCTCGCTCTACATTTTTCCGCAGGGGCGGATGTACTCGGAGTGTGATCCAATAGAATTTGAAGGGGGATTGAGCCGGCTGGCTGAGCTAACCGGGCCGGTCGATTTTGTGCCATTGGCGATAACAATCACTACGATCAGGTATGACAAGCCTGAGTTATATTTGGCTGTAGGCCCAACGGTTATAGCACAGCCGGATATCTCACGGCAGGATCGTACATCCTATTTTCAGGCCCGGTTGAATGAGTTGGCGGGCAGGAACCGGGAAGCGAGTTTGCAAAGATTAAGAGATTATGAGCACACAAAATTAATGTAAGAAACTATAGAGCAATAGCTTAAAAATCGAAGCATTAACAATTCTGTCATAAATGATGCACAGGGTTAATTGCACCCTAAAAGTGGCCAAACACCAGCTATTTTAATTTTTAAGGTTACCTGTTATGTTTTTTATGAAACAATTTCGAGCTTTCATATATTAATTTAAAATGCTGAATTTAGCTTTTAATGAGCGTCCTTTGGGAATAAATCACAAGGCATTTCCCAGCTCATTATCGGAGTCAATAAAATGAACCGATTAGCTGACTACATGGAATAAGCCAGTCGGATTTTGACGCTAATGCTAATGTTGGTTACAATTAATTAATACTTTCACTCAAATATTAAACTATGAGTAAGTTAAATACTATCATCTTTTTTAAGATGCCATCCCTTCTCTTTACACTGCTTCTGATGTTCACTTTGAATAATGCCAAAGCACAGAGCAACAGTCTTGATCAAGTAATTCAGGATATGATTGATGAAGTTTCCCAAGACAACCTCTCTGAACATATTCAAGAATTCGAAAAAGCCGGAGGAACATATAACCGTATTGCTTTTACGCCCGGAGTGGAAAGTGCTTCTGTTTATCTCAAAGAGCAGTTTGATGCCATCGATGGGTTCGACGCCGTTGCTTATGATACTTTTTATGTATCAACTGCTGTTTCTCCGTATGATGAAGAACCTCAGGTAAATGTCGTAGCTACGATAGAGGGGGAAGCCTATCCGGAAAAATCATACGTAATCGGTGCACATATTGATGCAACAGCAGACAGAGACGATGAATGGGGGCATAATGGTGCCAATTGGGAGGATATTGAAGCACCGGGTGCTGATGATAACGCTACCGGGTTGGCTGCCATCCTGGAAATGGCGAGAATTCTAACCGACCCTGAGTTTGACTTCAACCCGGACTATACCATTAAACTTGTTGGGTTTGGTGCCGAAGAACGCCTCCCCGGAGTTATTTACAGGGGAACCGGTACACCTTCAAACCATCATGGCAGCACTCATTATGCCCAACAGGCAAGGGATAATGATGAGGACATTTTAGGCATGGTTTCCGTAGATATGATCGGATATAATAATGAATATGATTATACTGCTATAGTTTATTCTCCTCAATCTCCTTCTCTTAACCAGCAGGCGGTTTCATTCGGCAGAGAGTTTTATGATAGCAATGATGAATTTTCTATTGGATTGATAATGAATGAACCGCCCTTTGCGACTGGTAACTACAGCGACCATCGATCTTTTGCAGTTGAAGACTATCCGGCAATATTAATGATTGAAAACGCTGCACCGTGGAACCGAAATGATTACTACGAACCAAACCCGTACTATCATAAATCCTCAGATACTTATGACAAACTTAATATGGGTCTGGTTAAAAAGGTGACGCAATTAAACCTGGCAACTGCAGCATCATTAGGTCAACAGGTCACCTCCGCTGATGAGGAAATAAAATCGGAAAACCCTGAGGGTTATTCCCTTTACCAAAATTATCCGAATCCCTTTAACCCCAGTACCCGAATTGAGTTCAATTTGCCTGAATCCGGTTTTGTCAATTTAAAGGTTTTTGATTTACTTGGCAGAGAAGTTGCAACTTTGGTAAATGAAACAATGAATGCCGGCAATCATTCTGTTGAATTCAGTACGGATAATATCAGTCGGGAATTAAGTAGTGGTGTCTACATATACCAACTTGAGACCGAACACTTTATACAAAGCAAAAATATGTTGTTAGTAAAGTAAGCACAGCAAGTATGAAGTTACAGACTCCCATATTTACATTTCTCGTTACCGTAATGCTATTGAAGTTTGGATCCGGATGTGAGGATGAACGCCCTCCCACATCTGATCCTTACGAACTCCCTGAAAGAACCGTGAGCCTCGACGATATCCAATGGCCGTTAAGTGCAGATCAGGAGCCAAACAGCGATATCTCATATGCTCAATACGGTCCGAGATATCTACCAAACGATGTATATGATTTTCATGCGGGTATTGATTTACCTGGTTCTACAGGGGACCCCGTATATCCGATTTTACCCGGTGAAGTTGTAGAAACCGATGAGTGGGACGGTCAAAGCACCGGTGCCGGAAATGCTATTACCGTTAAGCATGCCGATACCCTGGTAAGCAGTTATTTGCACTTGGAGACTATAGATGTTCAGGTAGGACAATATGTGGATTTGGATGATGTCATCGGAACAGTCGGAGATACTGGTGCCAGTTACCCTCATTTGCACTTGGGCTATTTTGTAAAAGTTCCATATCCTGATTTCAACCTTCACAATCCTGACCCTGAACAAAGAGATGAGCGTTATAGCAGGAACCCTCTTGAAGTTTTACCCCATGAAGATCCCGGTGACATACCCTACACTTTCGAAGATGATGGGGAAATTGTTTTGGATATGCCGTTACAGAGCATGACGGCCAACTCTATTGAACTTATCGGTGAAGATGATAGTCTGAAGGCCGATTATTATCAAATCGTATCACGCGGGTGGTCCCCGAGAAAAGAGCAGGTTCAGTCCGGTATTCACTTTGATCCGCAACGAAGGCACTCCAATCATCAACGATTTTACATGTCTGTGAAACCGGAAAGCATGGCATTTGAACCTGAGCGTATAATTATCAGGGATTTTAATGGGGATATTTTACTTGATGCCTCCAGATAAAGTTGATTATGCTATCAATAACTGAGTGTTAGTCGAATTAATTAGTGCCTGTAAGAAAACACCAATATCTTCGTTCCGATCGTCCCCAAAATGCTCATGTACAATACTACTATGACATTCCGACAGCTTCAGTGAGTGTTTTTGGTTGCCGAATGCCCGTGAGTATGGAATTTTTTTCATTCCGGTGTATTCAAGGAAGCAGGATGTAGTTTAAGGTAATGGATGAAGTTACATCAGGTTAACCAGCTTATTTCAGATGACATGGATTATTAACTTGACCCCTGATCAAGTCGGGATTCGAAATTATCCCTAAACAATTTTGAAATAAACTCTTTCGCATTATTGCTGCCCGGTTCGCCCTAATATACTAAGGTAGAGTCGAGCGAGTGTCCCGTTCGGCTTTTTTTGCCTCAGAACCTGTTTGATTCATGAACAGAAAAAAATATCTTATACAAAATTTTATGGATAAATGATCTATTTTAAGATACTGAAACGTTCTCTACTGTTCTTAGCACTCTCATCACTGTTTATCGCTTCCTGTTCTGACATTTTCTCCACAAATGAAGAACCACCTGAACTTGAACTGCCTTCCAGGCTCACCACATTTGTGGAAGAGGAGTTTACTCAGGCGATTATTGTAGATGACCCCCAGGGTCTTGAAGTAGAGGTTACTGTTAACGGACTTCCGGAATGGCTCACATTCTCACCGAATGAAAATCAATTAAGAGGGGTTCCATCAGAAACGGATGCGGGGCTCTATCAACTCGAAGTAGAAGCTGATAATGGAACTCGGTTCGTCACGGCTGATTTATTGATTCGGGTTTATAGGTCTGACGATGAATTGGCACTTCAATCAAAGCTGAATAATGCCGTAAACACAACCACGTCCGATCTTGACGGAATTTCCATTGCAATAATTGACCGTAACGGAGATACATTTCAAGCCTTCAATGGCACAAGTGGTTCCGGGTTTGGCAGATCATACATCGATCAATCCAGCAAATTTCGAATTGCCAGCATAACAAAACCCATGACAACTGCAATGATCCTGAAACTGGTTGAGGATGGTCAGCTCAATCTGGATGGATATGTAGAGGAGTATTACGAGACCGAACTTCCGAATGCTGACAGCATTACCATCCGGCAGCTCCTGAGTCACACCGGTGGCGTTTTCGACCATCTAAACTCTTCCTCATTTTGGACTGATCCTTCATTTAGCTCCACCAAAGTATGGACAGCAGAGGAATTGATAGAATTTGCCGTTAGGAACGGAGGGGAATTTCCTCCCGGTGAATCATACAAATATTCAAATACCGGATTTGTCGTTCTTGGGGCTATTGTCGAGGAAATTACCGGAATGGACCTGGAAGATGCATATGAAAAGTTACTTTTTGAGCCGATGGAACTCAGCTCAACGCTATATGACAATTTTTCCACAGAAAGTAATACCATTCCGAACCTGGCACTAAACTCCAGAACATACGAATATCATCTCACTGCTGTGGGATCAGCCGGCGCTATAGCTGCAACTCCTGAGGATGTGGCCCGTGCTGGCAGATACCTCTACGGAGGGCACTACCTCTCCACTGAATTGACAGAGAAACTGAGTGATAATATAGGAGAGTCTGTTGGAGGGGCTGACTACGGACTCGGTACCCGTATATGGGAAACCGGTGGAATTCATCATTATGGGCATACAGGAGGTTTGATGGATTACCAGAGCATTCTGATGTACATTCCGGAGGCCGATATTACAATTGCCATGCATACCCATGATAGTAACTCCAACTGGTTTACATTGGTTGATGATATTTTTGCCTATGCGGTCCAAAATTTCTCCGACGAATTGGCAAAACCGGAACCGTTTATTCACGGAGCCGAGCCAAGAGATGAGATTATCCTGGATGATGCCGCTAACTTTAATTAGTGTCTGTAAGAAAACGCCAATATCGGCGTTCCGCTCGTCCCAAAAATGATCATGTACGCTTTGTACACTGCGCTTTTTGGGAGCTTCGCGCGCCTTGATCCTGGCGTTTTCTTACAAACAATACCTCTTTACTTACAGGCGCTAAATATTAGTTTTTTTATCAATTTAAAACAGCCCTGATAGTATGATTTATTGATTCGCATCTGCCGTATTTCTGAATCTGATGGCAGTATTTATAAAGGGTTCAAAATCTATGTAAAAAATTCTGACTTGGGAGATTTGCCGAATAGTTATAATTGGGTCTCAATTACAAACTTTTGATGGCTAAATGCGGATTGCACAACCATAATTTATTGTACCTGTTGTCGAAATGAAGACATTTCTCCTTTAGCTAATATTTTCACAAAAAGGAAGGTGGGCGTTCACGATTTTCTGATGGAGTTACATGGTACATCCTTCACAAGCACCATATCACTTCCGGATTCAAAGCCTGATATCTACAATTATTACTGGGACTTTTAGCAGGTAATCCATTGAACCTCTTGCACCACCCGACGCTCCGTTAAGAGTATTTATTGCAACTCCACGATAGCTCCCATCGTCGGACCCTAAAACTAAATCACCCCCAGTGAGTCATCAGATGTAACTAACAGAGTATGGATGTTGCTCAACAAGCTAAATACTTCTGAAAAAACGTCACTACAAGAATCTAACTGTAAAACTGATACCTACTGATTATGATTGGGTTCCGTTTTTTGGAAAACCAATTTATCACTGAGGATGAACACACACAGAAACAAACGGAAAGTGGTAAATTAGCAGTCATCCGGAGTTCGCGAAATTTTTCATTAATTAACATGAAGTTTGAATTTCGGCTTCTCAAGTTGTTCCTAAACTCTCAGTTTTAACAGCCGCTGTAACTCCGTTAAATAGGGGGTTTTGAGTAAATCACAAAAATTCTTGAAGGGGTAGACAAACAGGAAATTATTTTTTTGGATTTTTTGAATATGTGTTATAGGTTATTAATTCAATCTTTATGAAGCTAATGTTGGACATGTGCTGTGGGTTTCTAAATGTTACTGCAAGTTTTGAGAATTGCTGTAACGATCTTAAAAATGTAACATACTTTTACTATAGAAGGTGGTATGATACCTATAAGGTGTTGCTGCCCATAGTGGTTCCAACAGCTTAAAAGATTTTTTTAACCAATGTTACATAGACTCTTGCATCGACATGACATTCATATCAAGTGGCGATGTAACACACCTATAAATCCAAAAAAACGGAGTATCAAAATGAAGGATACATTACGAACCATGTATGCTTTCGCATTGACCATGGCAATCATGCTATGCGGTTTTCAATGGGCCAACGCAGATCCGATTGAAATCTCTGATTGGCACGATCTTAATGACGTACGCGATGATCTGCAAGCGGAGTACGTGCTGGTAAACGATCTTGATGAAGATACCGACGGTTACAGTGACTACAATGATGATGGCTGGGAGCCGATTGGTGATACTGATGAAAGATTTATGGGAAGCTTCGATGGTCAGGAGCATACTATCTATGGTTTGACTATAGACGCTGAAGCAACCTGGGCCGGACTGTTTGGCCGGACTCTCAATGCCACTATCAATAATCTGAGCATCATGGATGCAGATGTTACATCACATGACGTTGGTGGAATTGGAGTGCTTGCAGGTGAATTAGAAGCATCGGATGTAGAGAATGTCACGGTTAGTGGTACGCTCACAGCTTTCGGAACTGATAATACAATATTTGGGGGACTGGCCGGTCGACAGTCAGCCGGACACGTAAGTAACGTTGCTTCCTATGTAGAAATAACTTACGAAGGCAGGTTTATTGGTGGTATATATGGACAAATGACAGCTCAGGCTGAACTCGAAAAAGCAGTTTTTAAAGGTAACATAACTACCGACAACCCTCATATAGATAACCGCTGGATTGGTGGCATCGTTGGTCAGTTCGGAGGAGGATCTATGGTAACCGATGCATACGCAATGGCTGATATTAAAGGCACACGAATTGTCGGAGGTATCGTCGGTTATCACTGGCGTGGCGGCGCTACAGTTACCAACTCCTATTTTGTCGGAGCAGTTGAAGGTGATCAGGAAACTGTCGATGCTCATAATGAGGATGTTGATGAAGAGGATGAATTAGACCTTTCTGTTGGCGGTGTCGTCGGACATAAGGATCCCCCTCAGGACCCCGAAAGTGAAGACGATATAAGCGGACTTGTAAACACCTTCTGGGATACCGAGGTTACCGGTTTAGATAATATTTACGGCACCGGAGAATACCATGAAGATGCCGATCTAACCGCTGAAGGTAAAACCACGAGCGAAATGACAGACCAGAACACGTATGCCGAATGGGATTTCGACAATGTCTGGGAAATTGATGATGTTAGAAATAGTGGATATCCTTACTTTCAGTCTGAAGAACTCGCGCTCGATACCGAAGAAGAGCTTATCTCAGATAGACCGAGCGAGGTTGAACTCAAGCAGAACTATCCGAATCCGTTCAACCCTTCTACTAATATCGAGTTCACGATCCCGAATACCGTGGAGGTACAGCTTGATGTATACAATGTAGCTGGTCAGCGGGTTGCAACACTGGTTGATGAACATATGAGTGCCGGAACCCATACGGTCACATTTGATGCTTCAGATCTCCCAAGTGGCGTGTATATTTACCGCCTCACAGCCGGCGATCATGTTGAATCAAATAATATGACGTTTATCAAGTAATAATAAACGGATCATACGAACTCAGCAAAAGAGCTGATTTTGAAAAGGGCATTCAGATAGACCTATCGGAATGCCCTTTTATTTTTTTGCTTCTGATCATACCACAGAGTGTACATGAGCAGTGAACAGTGTGTGCGTCAATGGGTAACCAGTAAGCAAAGTTCAAACTGCAATTTTTTTAGTGGCTAAACACCCATCCCAGCCTCCGTTAAGTAAGAGTAATAGGATGGAGTTTACGTGTTTAGACAACTAACGGGAATTTCAATTGTCGCCAGTAGAAATAGTTAATGTCGCTAATTACAGCATTTAAAATGTACCGGTCGAGGTCTTCCCGGCTCCGGCAAGCTATCTACTCGCGTCCTCGCGAAGTTTCATTGTAAATGCCCATTTCGCGGGAACCCCATCACTACATTATATATAATGTTTACCCTCATCACCTCAGGATGTAAGTCGAGAAAAGTGAAGCCATCTCGATAACCGGAGTTGTGCCTGCCCTCTACTCAGTTTGAGTCAGAAGCTGGCTAAGTACGGGGCATCCTCCCATCCTCCGTCACAATCCGGACCTGGGAGGATTTGGATGTGAGGGGCCTTCATTCCTGCTATTGTCGTGACGATCCCCGTAGCCGGGTTATATTCAGCAGTGCTTAGCAGTTTTTCATTAATAAAAGAACCCTGAGCTATGAAAACTCAGGGTTCTTAAATGAATTAATATAAAAAAGAAGTTTAGTCTTCGTCTTCCATTGCTTGCTGGTACCATTCTTCATAATACCCGGGTTCCCAGAAGTCATTCCAGGCATTAGCACCATCGGCAGTACCTTCCTCATCTACAAAACTTTCTCCGCCAAAAGTGTATACCGGTTCACCAAGGATATCCAATTCCGTAGAGGGTACAGGTACATGAAGCGGGGTGCCTGCTTGTAACATGTCCCGTCTTCTATTAAGAAAATACTGATAACCCACCCAGGTTCGCTGAAGATCAATTTCTACTTCGTAGTAAATTGCTTCAAGTACTTCTTCATCTGAGGCGTTATCGGGTACGGGATCGAGTCCGCCGCGATTTACACGTGAGCCTGAATTAATCAGATCAATTGCATCACTGGTTCTGTTTAAGTGAACATAGGCTTCGGCAAGCATCATATCTATGTTCTCTTTCCTGAAAACATAGATATCACCATAGCCCTCATCAAGATATAAATCTTCATATCGAGTGTAATAGTATACACTCTGAAGTTGAGGACCACGTCCGGTTACAAATCGATGCAAATTAAACGGATCATAGGTAAAATCCTTTTCAAGTCTTGCATCTTCAGATTCCGCTTCCGGAATAGCGACAGCATCTTCTGCTGCACTAACCGGATACCTTGCCGGGTAATCAGGATCCATTAAATTTATTATACGCATATCGCTTTTCCAGTACCAGTCTAAACCACTTTGGCGCTGGTATTCATGTCTCCATCCATCAGCAGGACTACCAGTACCTTGTATGACAAGATCTTCCTGAAAAGCATCACTGGCATAGTCAACCACTTGCTGCCATATATCTTCAGTGTATTCGTCTGAGGAACGCCCATTGCTAATGATGAACTTGGCAGCCTGAGCATTAGCAAACTGAACCAGTTCCTGACTATCCATCGAAACATCGCTTAGAAAGTCAAATGTCATAAATGATGTTGACTCAGCAAGCTCAATAGCTTGGTCGATATCGTCGAGCGCTGCTTCAAGCACCTCGGGATAAGGTTGGAGCGGAATTTCATCAAGCCCTTCATCAACATCTGTTGCGTCAAGAATTAAAGCCTGATCAAAGAAATTTGCCAAATAACCCCGGCTTAGACCTCTCAATAGGTAGGCCATACTTAGCATCTTAACGGTCTTGTCTTCGCCATCCATAATCAACTCATTCCCCTGAACCTCAACATAGTTGATTACATCATTGGCATTAGATATGGCAGAGTTTAGGTTTGACCATGGAATACTCATGGAGCCAAACCCATCCGAAGATTGATCGTTATCAATTCGACGTCGCGGCTCAACCGTTCCCATGCTGTAATATAGCTGATATTCATTCGTGGTCGTCATGTTATCAGCCCAGGCATCGAAATGTGCAAATGGCAAACGATTAGCATGGCTACCTCTCCACCACCGGTTAAAACCACCCGCTATTAAACCTTGATAATCTTCTGGTGTTTCCAGCACTCTATCAAGATCGGGATCATTTAAGTTTTCTACTTCAAGGTCTGCACAACTGGTAAGCAGACCGAAGCAAATAAGTACGGCTAATGCCTTAATTGTTATAATCTTCATAAGACTTTGAGATATATATTAAAAATCAGTTTTCAACAGCTTAGAATCTTAATTCCAAAGACATGGTGACAGTTCTGAAATTAGGATAGGTATATTCGTCAACCCTGAAATTAGTGGCATTTCCACCGGCAGCAACTTCTGGATCAAACCCGGAGTATCCTGTAAATGTTAACAGATTTCTGCCACTAAGAGAGATGCTTGCATCCCTGACAAGGTTATCAAGTCGTGCTCCCCGGAGGAGACGATCATGCAACGAATAACTCAGAGAGACTTCACGAAGCTTCAGAAAAGTGGCGTCTTCCACGAATTCATTAACCGGTGCATTATCATTGTAAAGTCCCGACGCAAAATATTCCGCATGCTTTTGTTCTCCTTCCGGCCTACCACTCATGTCCATATCACCATGCCGGTAATTTCGATAGAGCATTTGCCGTGTATAGTTATATACATCTCCACCCTGCTGCCAATCTAACAATGTGAAGAAGGTGAAATTCCTGAAATGGAACGTAGAGCTAAGACCTACATTAAAATCGGGATTGGTATCTCCAATTTTAGTTCTGATTACTTCACCGTCTTCATCTACTTTGTGCATTGGGCGTTCGTCACCAGTAAACTCAGTACCATCCACGACGAGATATCCCTCAGAGTTTCTGACAAAATCGTCCGGGCCAAGATTATCATCCGGGTTGTTCGGACTGTAGCCAGGCCAATTCATCACATGGCCGTTTTCGTCAAGGGTCAGCTCATCAACAGATGTGACAAATGCCTGCCCGTGCATACTGCCTAATTGTTCACCTTCGGCGATACGGAATATGTCCACTGTAGCTTCGCCTGAACCTTGTCGCCTATAAAAAGGTGATCTGTTGAGTTCCGTAATTTCTTGCCGGAAAAGTTTATCAAAAGAAAGATTCACATCCCAGGTCATATCCATTCTGTCGATGAAACGACCATTTAATGCAAATTCGAGTGTCTCTGACTCAAGGGTTCCGGCATTCTGCCACTGTTGACTATATCCGGTAGACGGAGAAATCGGAACCAGTAAGATTTGATCAGTCGCAACAGATTCGGCATAATTCACTTCTGCCATGAACCGATCCATAAATGTAATATCCAGACCCAACTCGAGCTCGGTTACATTTGCCGGTTTCAGGTTTCTGTTACCAGCAGTTTGCTTAGTAAAACCATCTGAAGTAACATTTATCACTTCGTATTGTGCTGAAAAGCCGGGTCGCCTTCCAGAAGTACCGTATGAAGCCCTTAATTTGAGCTCTTGCATATTTGGAATTGAAAAATCTTCAGTTAAGCGATATGCTCCGGCAAGTCGATAGTATAATTTATACCGCTGATCAGCACCAAAGAGGGAGGTCCCGTCTCTTCTCAGAATCCCATCGAATATATATGTTTCATCATAATCCAATGTTAGATTTCCCATGATATCTTCAGCTCTGGATTCTGAAATAGACGAAGATACGTTAAACCTTTCCTGTGGTGCATTTGAAAGGTCCCGAACACCTGAAATTACGAATTCAGAAGATGATGCAGACGTACTTTCATAAGGCCTCCTCTCATAACTATATGAGAATGTTAACCCTGTATTTAAATTACCGAATTGCTGTTCAGCCACCGACCGAAAGTTAGCAATCGAAGCATACCCAATAGAATGTGATCTTGAGTAGGAACCACTAAGTGGATTGCCCGGGTCTGTTGCTCTTTGTGTTCCTTGCTCAATGAAGTTTACACTCTTTGTATTAGTTCGATCAAGAGAGTACCGGGCATCAAGCTGCCACCAATCGGTAACATCAAACTGTGCATGAGCATTACCCATAAATCGTTCTCTGTCACGTGTAAACTCACGTGTAGAAACTACATACAAAGGATTTTGTGAGTTTTGTATGCTAACAAACGGATTAAACTCTTCCCCATCGGGTCCTGGTTGACGTAAATCGGTATCAGGGTGAGCCATTAATATTCCCCAAAAAGGGTTCATTCCCTGTCCGGTCTCTGTAATGGCATACCCTTCAATCTGACTATAAAAAGTAGATAATGATACCATGAATCGATCTGAGAATCGATTATCAACATTAACGCGAAAATTCCTTCTTTTATAATCAGGCATTTCAGCAACTACACCGCCATCATTCATATTCTCGAATGATACCATGTAATTCAGATCTCCTTGCCGGCCTTCCAATGAAACAAAATTGGTATAAAACGGCATAGAAGTAAAGAATTCACTGAGATGATCAATATTCTGGTCATAGGGCTTATCCATAATACCCCTTGAACTAATTGAGTGCGTTTGCCCTTCTTCATCCCGGTAGTTACCGTCATCATCCAATCTAAACGCATGATGCTCAGCAAGATCTATACGATTTCCCAGAGATGAGAAACCTAATTCATTCCGAACGGTTACAATATTTTCATCCAGATCCGCACCACGTTTTGTAATGATTTGCACGACTCCGCTTCCGGCAAGAGATCCGTATAAGGATGCGGCAGCCGCACCTTTAATTATTTCGATGGATTCGACATTCTGCATGTCAAAATCCTGAATTCGACCACGGGTAATCATACCATCAACTACAATCAAAGGTCCCTGGCCGTCCGTACCAAGGTTATTTGAACCTCTTAACCGCATGTGCATACCTGCACCCGGTCGGCCGGATCCCTGTACCACACGTACACCCGGAGCTCTTGCTCTTACGGCATTTGCAGGATTAGTAGCCGGCACATGCTGCAATTGTTCAGCAGATATCGATTGGATTGAAAATGGAGCCTTCGTCTGCGGTCGGCCAACCGAAAACCCCGTCACAACAATATCATCAAGCCCTAATACATCTGAATCAAGTGTGATTTCAAGTGTTACATTTTCACCGGAACCAACTTCTACTGTTGTAGAATATTCAGCGTAACCGATGTAAGTAACTGTAAGGATATGTATGCCCTGCGGCACATTCTCAATTGCAAACTCACCATCCTGATCTGATGCAGTTGCTAAATCAAGTTCTTCCAACATAACTGTAGCACCGGGAAGGGTCTCCCCAGTTACATCATCAATGATGGTTCCGGATATCGACCCGTCTTCACCATTAGCTATTGCCCAAAGGGGCGCTACTACCACAATAAAAGAAAATAAAAGTAGAAGCTTTTTAAACATTAGTTTACCTCATGCTTATTAATTAATAAACGAAGGGTCTTTAATATTGCCACACTTCCACCAACCAACAGCGTTAACACATAGCAATTAAAGACCACATACATGTGATTACAATTCTAAAAATTAATAATTATAGATGCAAATAATCACTGAAACACTTTATTAATTTTGATATCCATTACTTTTAATTAAACAAAAGGGCAAAATCAATTACAAATATCAATGATTTTACATATACAACATGTTAGATATTGACTATACTTGTATTAAAGATAATACAGTTATTAATAATCTTTATATTTATCACCATCTAAGATGCAATGAGTATATAGCATTATATCTGATTATTTCTCCATCCATTAAATACTCTCACATCCAAAACCAAAAAAGGCTCCGCAACGGGAGCCTTTTTTAAATCAACTAATAAATAAACCGGAAGAGCCTTTACTCATCCGCAGCCAACGCCATCGGATCGGTTTTGACGTATTCGCCATTGGCTGTACCATTGGCATTCATGGCATCGAACTCTTTCTGGAAGAAAAATTCATCTTCTCCGAACGCCGGTTCAAGGTCATCCAGCCATACCGCATTCGGATTGTATTTTGCGAAGAATGGGCGATGCACCCAGTCAGGGTTACGTCCCTGGAGGAAGCGAAGCACGAAAACTTTTTCCCCTTTAACTTCGCTAACACCGAGAACCTGAACTTTCCCCGGCTCCGCCGACATGCTCGGTCCGCGTACTGTCCGGGCAACTCCACTAACATCCTGATAAGCCCCGCGGAAAATATCCCAGGCTTCTTCCAGTGGAATATCAAAATGATGACGTGCGCCGGTATCCCGCACGACGAACATATAATAAGGGATGAGCCCTTGTTTAACCTGCTCGGTCCATAAGTTGGCCCAGGTTTGTGAGTCATCATTTATATGCCGCAGTATCGGGGATTGTGTGCGAATCTGAGCCCCCGTATTGCGGACCCGCCGGATGGCTTCTTGCGCAATTGGAGTCTGCAGCTCACGCGGGTGTGAGTAATGCCCCATCAATGCGAGGTGTTTGCCGGATTCGGCTACCTTCTCAAACAGCCTGAGTGTATCATCGGCATCTTTATCAGTAACTACTTTGTAAGGCCAGTAGCCCAAAGCTTTGGTACCAATGCGGATAGTGCGCAGGTTCGGCAAGTCAGCTTCAAGCAGAGGCTCTATATACGAAGCCAGCACCTTGGTTTTCATAATCATCGGATCACCCCCGGTAAACAGTACGTCGGTCACTTCGGGGTGCTCTTTGATGTATTCAACCAGCAGGTCTGCTTCCCGCATGGCGAACTTCAATTCATCAATACCTACAAACTGCGGCCACCGGAAACAGAAGCTGCAATAAGCATGACAGGTCTGCCCCTGACTTGGAAAGAACAGGACTGTCTCACGATACTTATGCTGCATCCCCTGCATTTTTTCACAACCCAGGGTTGGCATGTTCTTTTCCATCTGCCCGGCCGGATGGGGATTTAATTCAAAACGGATTTCGTTTGCGGTAGCTTTAATTTCATCTTTTGATGCACCGCTTCGAATAACATCCGCCATTTTATTGAAATGATGGTCCTTCAGCATAGTACGCTGAGGAAATGTTAAATGGAAAAAAGGATCATTGGGTACATTGTCCCAATCGATCAATTCATTAACTACATAATTATTGGTCTTAAAAGGAAGCACGTTCCCTACAACTTCAATTGCAAACCGAATATCTTCAGGTAACGCCTGCACCTGAGGCAGTTCCATGAAGTTCCTCAAATTATATGTTTTATACTTTGGAGCTTGCCCGTCGATGAAAAAATTCTCTTTGGGTTGTATTTCCTGTGTACGCAAGAGTACCTCCTTTATATCTGGTTAATACTACTCAGTCTTCAGCGCATTCTACCTGAATCTACAGGTTGTTTTCTCACTTACATCAATGATATGATGCGCTGTATAACTACCAGAATGGCAAACTAATGACTCACCAATTCTACATTTTTCAAAACTACTATAATTACGCGTACGGCGCAATACAAATTGTATGCCAGTTTGTCTGCATATAGTTAAAAATGGTAAAGTTTTTTTTGATTTAGCATTATGCGCACCACATCATAACAGTTGATTCCCCTCTATACATTCAGAAATCTTCATAATGCGAAAATGTGTTAATACGGCTCACCGTTCCCGGAATAAAAAAAGCCGGAGCCGAACACATGGTTCAACTCCGGCTTTGTCGCCTGAACAATCAGATCAACAGTATTTAAAACCCAAATGGCTGTTGCTGTTGACCGCCGGGAATGGAAATGTCGATTTCATTTACTTCTCCGAAGCGGTCAAGCTGATCCCCGATTTCTTCCGCATTGCCAACCACCAGAATATGCATTTGATCCGGTCTCAGATATTCATTGGCAACCCGTTTTACATCTTCGGGGGTTACATCCTGCAGCTCATCTATGTACTGATCAAACGCATCGCGTGGCAGACCCCGATAATCGTTGCTCATAATTTCGCGCAAAGCACTGGATTTCGTCTCATAGCGAAATACAAGCCGGTTCATAATGCGTTCGCGGGTTTCATCCAGCTCCTCCTGATCGACCTCTTCTTCCTGAAGACGAACAATCTGTTCTTTGACCGCTTCTATGGCCTCAGCCGTATTTTCGGATGCCGTTCGTACCCCGGCATTAAACACACCATCGTAGAAGGCATTGCTTCCATACGTGCCGTAAACGGAGTAGGCCAGCCCCAAATCGGAACGCACGATGCGAAACAGCCGGCCGGAAAAACCGCCACTCAAAATCTGATTCATCATCTGCAGGGCGGCATAATCCGGATTATCCCGCTTGCCGCCGATGTGCCCCATAAGGATATCCGATTGGTTCACATCGGGCTTATCTACCAGGTTGATTGAAGACTCATACTGGTAGTCGGTTTCCGGTATATCCACTTCAATCGGCTCTCCGGACCTGAAGTCAGAAAACGCTTCTTCAAGAGCCGCCTTCATTTCATCTTCATCAAAATTGCCGGTAACCCCGATTTTGAGATTCTCGCTTACAAAGGCCTTTTGATGCAAGTCAATCAAATCATCCCGGTCAATATTATCGAGTGTTTCATATTCGGTTAATCGACCCTGAAGTGATTCTTCACCGTAAATCAGTCTTCGAAACTCCCGATTAGTCACCTGCTGCTGACTGTCATTTCGGCGGGCAATCTGACTTTGCTGTTGCTGCATAATCTGGGCCATCCGATTGTACGGGAATGCCGGATTTTCCAATACATCAATAAATGCCGGCAACACTTCATCAAAATCACGGTCGAGTACATTCATACGTGCCGAACCGGAGGTCATGCTCATGCTCGTTTCTATTTGTGCGCCCCGGGATTCTAACAGCATATCCAACTCATCGGCCGGGTAGTTCTCTGAACCGCCTTCCCGCATGAGGGATGCCATAATGGTATGCAAACCGGCCTTTTCATCAGGGACCAGGAAAGAACCCGCTCGCACCATGACATTTACGTTGATCAATGGCAACTCGTCATCCTCAAGCAGGTAAAACGTAATGCCGTTATCTATTTCGAAGGTTGTAACCTCCGGACTTTCGATATCCGGAAGTTCCGGATATTCCAGCGTGTTGAAATCAGGAAGCTCAAATGTATCCGTTGTGGTTTCTTCACTGTCCTGATCCTGCTGTACGGTTTCGGCACTTTGGCATCCCCAAAAGAAAATCAGCAGTGATGCCATGCCGATCATAAAACTATATTTGCTCATTTCAATCATAATTTTTGGTATAAGTGGGTGATCAATTTTGCGTCTCGATTGTGCCGACCGTTCGGTTATTTTCGGTGAAATACTTCTGAGCTACACGCTGCAGATCATCAACCGTTAGCTCTTCCATTTGGTCCAACCGGTTGAATACAGCTTCCCAGCTTCCGTATCGTGCTTGAGCCATCGCAAACTGACGAGCCATCCCTGAGTTATTGGACAAGCTTCGGGTAAGCTGTGCTCTCGACCGGCTAACAACCCGGTCTATTTCTTCCTGCTCAAGATCACCTTCTTTTACTTTTTCGATTTGCGCCAGTATGCCTTCTTCCAGCTCTTCCATTTCCACACCTTGGTTAGGAAGCCCGAGTACGATGAACAAACCAGCGTATTTATCTCCCGGGAACCCGTTAAATGCACTTATTACCAAAGCGCTGCGATCCTCCACAACCAACTGTTGATACAATCGTGAGGTTCGTCCCTGCGCCAATACATTACCCAGGGTTTCAAGCGCGAGCGCATCCGGATGATTGGCATCCACCGTATGATAGCCCATCAGCATAACCGGTTGTGCGCGATCCTGGATGGTAAATCGACGTTCACCACGTTGTTCGGGCTCTTCTGTTCGGAGTCTCGGCGCTTTGCGGTCAGCACCCGGCAGGTGACTGAAGTATTTCTCCGCCAGTTCCTTCACCTCATCCGGATCAACATTGCCGGAAATCGCCATCGTAATGTTGGACGGAACATATTGGGCTTCATAAAAATCCCATGCATCCTGTATGGTTGTGTTCCGGATATCCGATGGCCAGCCGATAACCGGGTTTTTATATGGGTGAGCTGAAAAAGCCACCGAAGTGAACTCCTCTACGAGGCGGCCAATCGGGTCAGAGTCCGTGCGCATCCGCCGCTCTTCTTTTATCACGTCTTTTTCAACATAAAACTCACGCATCACCGGATTCATAAACCGGTCGGCTTCCAGATTGAACCACAGTTCCATTTTATTGGAAGGCAGGCTGTAAAAATAGCCGGTACCATCGGCTGAAGTAAATGCATTCATTCCGGTGCCGCCTTCACTTTCAATCAGGTTTGTGTATTCCTCACTTTTAACAAACTCATGTGCACGCTCTTGAATTTCTTCAAACTCTTCCCAAAGTTGTTCAACTTTTTCGGAGTCCGAATTCGGATCATTGTATTCATCCAACCAGGCGAGATAAGCTTCATCCAGCTTATCTATCCACTCTTTTTCCTCGTCGTAGTTGGTTGTACCAATTCGCTTGGTTCCTTTAAATGCCATGTGCTCAAAAATATGAGCGATCCCGGTCTGCCCCACCGGCTCATTGGCAGACCCAACATCCACATACGTCATAAAAGAGGCAACCGGCGCTACATCACGCTCAATAACGATAAATGACAAACCATTATCGAGGGTAAATTCGGTAACCCTTTCCTTAAAGGAATCGAGATCTTGTGCGGCCGTCATACTATAAAAGCCAACTACAAGAGCAAAACAGACAATTAGTTTTTTCATATTCACACGGTTAATTAGTTTCCGTTTTACGATTTTTTCAGTTTTGATTTAAAAAAATCCGGTAGTGCAATGATTTAGCACCCCTTTTGATGTAGAGCACAAATATTTAATATTCTTATTAATATTCCAATATTAAGTTTGATTTTCTTGCACTTTGTTGTCAGTAATATTTTTCATTACAAGTAAAAGTATTCTCTATTTTTAAATTTATGCTTCATAAATCCCCTCATAATTACCAAAAACTCAGCGTCGACATATACGAAGAGGATGCAAAATAGTTACATATTTAATTGCTGACCACAAAGCACCCATAAACAATTTATTGCAGGATAAAAATGCAAACTGTGGAAGTCGGTAAGCATACCCGGTATTTTACCTTAAAAGAAAAATTATTAATTTCTACATATCTAAAATCAATTCGGATGTGTGTCACGGGGATTCCGGACTGTGAAAACTCCCTGCATACGTTTATCAACTGTAAAATAGATGGCTATGTTCAAAATTCTGGCTACGATCGTATTGTTGCTCATTTCCCTGCCTGCTGTTGCTCAGGACATTCCTCTCAGATCTCAAAGTAACATCATGTTACAGATTTACCAGGTTGACCGCACTCTGGCGCGTGCCGGAGGAGTTAATACAGCCGTTGTGTACGGTACAGATGCCGAAAGCGCTCAACAAATGGAAGACATTCTGAGCAGCCGTGGATTATCGGTTTCAACGGTTTCCCGGGATGATTTTGCTAATGTTGCCTCCGACTATTCGGTGGCCTACTTTACCCCGGATGCCGATGCTGCCCCCGATGTCACGGCAGATAACGGCGTACTTTCCATTGGCGTAAATGAAGATCAGTTTGACGACGGAGATCTCTCTATTTGTTTCGCGCTCGACGATAACCAACAACTGCTTATATTGGTCAACCGAAATCAACTTGACGAAGAAGGGCATGAAATGGAGTCCGGCTTCTTTGATCTTGAGCGGGTTGTGGCATCTAATTAATAAGCCATTACGATCCTAAACGATTTCTTGTGCTATTTAATAAAAAAGCCCCGACTTTCGGGGCTTTTTTATTTTCTCTTTTCCAATACTTCGGTAAGAGCAGCCTCCAAATCTACTGAGGGTCGCACATTATTGACTCCTTTAATAATCCCCTCATCATCTACAAGCACATAAAAAGGAATACTTCCGGCACGATACCGCATAAAAAGATCACTTTGAAAACCACCGCCGGCATATACATCCACCCAAGGATATTCATGCTGCTTTACCGCTGCTTCCCAATCTTCTCTGTCTTCTTCGATAGATACAGTTAGAACTTCAAAGCCTTTTCCGGAATACTCCTCATAGATTTCTTCAAGATATCCTTTCTGATACATACAGTTGGCGCACCAGCTTGCCCAAAAGGTCAACAGCAGGTGTTTACCATCGAAATCTTCCGGGGAATAGGTTCTGCCCTCCGAATCCTCAAGTGTGAAATCAACGACCGGCTGACCGGGTTGAACTGAGCGAACGAGTTCATAATGATGTTCAAGAAATGATATATACGATTCATAATCACCAAACTCTTCTATATACTGATGATACGCAGGTTCAGCTTTCTCAAAAGGGGCCTCCCCTATTCGCTCGGCCACCAGATACATCCGGGCGTGAGCCTCGGCGTCCCGTTCATCAATATAATCCAATACTACGGTTCGGAGTGAGTCAAGCTGATTGTAGGCAAGCCGGTTCAGCTCGTAGGCCCCTAATCCTTCTCCAAATTCTTCCTTTAATTCCTCAGAAACTCCGTGACTCATTGCAAATGCATGGGTGATATCCCTGATGCCGGCCCGCTGCGCTTTCAAGGACTCCAGAGAAAACACCCCCATCTCCCGGGCCTCCCCAAGTATTTCATGACGTTTAGCCTCCGCATCGAATTCCGACAAATTTCTGTGATGACGCACCTGCTCCAGTCTTGTTACGATATATTCACCCCGGGCCCGGTGGACGAATAGTTCAAGCGGGGTATCTTTCAGATATTGCTCTGCCAATGCTATGCGATCCCGGTACAACTCCGGTATGCGCGATTCCGGATCCTCACGAAATTTATCCTGTTCATCTGCGATTTCATCCTCCAAATCCGAGACCGCTTTCAAATACTCCTGATACTTTCGATTCGCCTCCTCGTTTCCACCGCTTTGTTCAATTTGGTACGGAAAGTAAGCTCCGTCAAGATGTAATGAAATGGTTTCCCCTTTTTCCAAATAGACGGGATAGGACTGATCATCATAGTGTACCCAGGCTACTTTTGAAGAATCCGGTTCCAGGATGAGCCTGAACCGATCCTGCTCATCGAGTTCCAGAAGCTTACGCTCGCGGTCGGCAAATTTATAGTGAATGGCCGGCAATTCAACATACGCTTGCTGTGATCCTTTGAAAGCGAACTCCCCCTCCAGTACGACAGCTCCTTCGGGCACATCCTCCCCGCTGCATCCTGTGATAATCAGTGCCGGGATCATAGCCAATATCGGCCACATGACGATATTTATGTCATTTAGAAATTTCATAGAAACCTCAGATTACATTTTGCGTAAAGCCTGCTTGTTAATACATCAATAAACCTAATACAAACATTCTGCATTATGAAACGCTCACTAATTTACGGATCTGCCATCCTGATTCTTATCGCAGGTGTAGTTTTATGGGCGGTACAATCAGGCGGAGAAGATCTTGAAGATCATTCCGACCGCTCTATTCAGGTTGAACGCGGAGATATCACCCGATTCGCCCTGGCTACCGGCACGATAGAACCGCGCAATGAAATTGAAGTTAAATCCAAAATCTCAGGGGTTGTCAGCCAGATTTTTGTTGAAGAAGGTGAATATGTGAATGAAGGCGAGCCGCTAATGGAGGTTCGTCCCGATCCTACACCGCTTGAGCTTGCCGAGGCGAAACGCAACCTGGAACGTTCTGAAAGCGAACTCCGAAACCTTGAAAGACAACTTGAACGCAAACAACGCCTCCTGGACCAGGAGTTAATTTCTCAACAGGAGTTTGATGACTTGCAGCAACGCTACAATGACACCCACATCAGCAAGCAGCTCAACTCCGAGCGGTTGCAACTGCTGGAATCAGGCCGGGTACAGATGGGTGACTTACTGATTGAAAGTGTTGTCCGGGCCCCCTCTTCCGGGTATTTACTGGAAAAAAATGTCGATCTCGGTGACCCGGTAGTTCCGTTAACGACCTATCAGGCCGGAACCCCGGTAGCTACATTGGCCAATATGGACGACCTTATTTTTAAGGGAGAGGTTGATGAAATCGATATCGGCCGCATACAGGAAGGTCAGACTGCCGAAATGGAAATAGGCGCATTACCGGAGGCCGACGTAACCGGATTTGTATCCAGGATATCCCTTAAAGCTCACACCGAAGACAACAAGCGGGTATTTCCGATCGAAATCACACTTGATCCCAGTGAAGATGTCAACCTCCGAGCCGGTTATTCCGCCAACGCCAACATTATAATAGATGAACGGCAGGAAGTGATCACCATCCCCGAACGAGTTATCAGCTTTCGCAATGATTCAGCATTTGTCGACCTGCCGGGAGCTGAAGAAAATGAACGAATCGAAACTCCCATCGAAGTCGGGTTAAGTGATAACATTGATATCGAGGTGCTCAACGGACTTGAGGAAGGCGATAAAGTCCTTGAACAGCCGGTCCGTACTGTATCTGCAAATAACTAAGGGACCACACTCATTATAACCGGGCAACACTTATGTCAATCTTTAGTTTGATATCGGACCTCTGGAAAAACCTTTCAAGCCAAAAGCTGCGTACTTTTTTGACGCTGTTCGGTATCATGTGGGGAACGGCCACCCTGATCATACTCCTGGCTTTTGGTATGGGGTTTCGGGATCAGATGATGCTCAACATGCGGGGAATGGGAGAGGAAATCGTCATTATGTTTCCCTCCCAGACTACCAAACCTTTCGAAGGGTACGGCATCGGGCGTCAAATCAGCTTCCGGGAAAACGATGCCTGGATGCTGGAACAGCAAGTCAGCGGAATTAAAAAGGTAAGCCCGGAATATCGGCGATCAGCTACGCTTCGCTACGGGAATCAGTACAACAGCCCGAGTGTGACCGGAGTTTACAGCAATTACAGTGAGCTTCGCAATGTTTTCCCACAAGAAGGCGGCCGTTGGTTTAACGACAGGGATATTTCCGAACGCCGAAGAGTTATCTTTATCGGGGATGAGTTAAAGCGAGTGCTGTTTGGTGATAAAGAAGCCGTGGGTGAGCGTATACTTGTAAACGGCATCCCTTTCAATGTAATCGGGGTGATGCAGCCTAAAGTACAAAATTCGACTTACGGCGGAGGTCGAGATGAAGACCGGGCTTTTATTCCCGCGACAACTTTTTCCACCATGTTCAATACCAAACAGGTCTCCAACATTATCTATCAGACCTCATCGGTATTCAGTAATGACCTTATAGAAGATCAGGTATATGAGCGCATGGGAAACCTGTACAAATTTGACCCTGAAGATCGCAGCGCGATATCGATCTGGGATACAGCCGAGTTCTTAAGCTTTATTTACTACTTTGCTCTCGGTTTCAACATCTTTCTTGGAATTATCGGCTTTTTTACACTGGCTGTGGGTGGGATCGGCGTAGCCAATATCATGTTTGTCGTAGTCCAGGAGCGAATGAAGGAAATCGGCATACGCAGATCCGTCGGGGCCCGGCGAAAGCATATCATCACCCAGTTTTTCTCCGAAACCCTCGCTATCGTCGCCATTGGAGCCGCCATTGGATATGCTATTGCCTGGGTAATAGTTCAGGCACTGCAAAATATACCGATTGGTGAATATGTGGGCACTCCGGAATTCACTCCAATGATCGGACTCGTAGCTTTTGTGGTACTTACGATGGTAGGTATAGCGGCAGGTCTTATGCCGGCGATTCGCGCATCCAAATTAAATATTGTAGACTGTTTAAGAGCATAACACCATGTGGAAAAATTTAATACAGGAGTTCTTCGGTGAGCTGAGTAAGCAAAAGTTGCGATCCACCCTGACACTTATCGCCATTGCATGGGGCACGCTGGCAGTGGTGCTGCTCCTCGCATTCGGCCGCGGCCTCACCACTACGATGATGGAAGGTATGCGGGGTGGCGGTGATCAGGTGATAATGATATTCGGCGGACAGACCTCCGAGGAATTTCAGGGCTTGCGCTCAGGACGAAGTATCAATTTAGCTAAAGAAGATGCCTACTTATTGCATAACTCGATTCCCGGCATTGAATACAGCAGTCCTCAGTTTGGTAAAGGCGGCACGCAGCTGCGCACCGATAAACATACCACCAACACATATATGGAAGGCATTTCGCCGGATTTCGACGTAATGCGCACCATGTATCCTCAACCGGGTGGGAGGTTTATCAATAAAAAAGATGTGCAGGAAAAACGCCGTGTGCTATTCCTTGGAAATGAAATCGCTGTAGACCTTTTCGGAGATGAAGACCCGATTGGGAATTACGTGCGGGTTGATGGAATGCCTTTTCGGGTGATCGGTGTGATGCAGGAAAAAATGCAATCTTCCATGAATTACGGGCCAGATTCGCGACGCGCTATTATCCCTTACACTACTTACGAAACCATATACGGCAGTCAATACGTCAATTCACTGCTGGTTCGTCCGTCTGATCCGGCTTTGCAACCTCAAATCCGGGATCAGATCAATCAGATTCTCGGGTCCAAATATAAATTTCATCCGGAAGATGAACAGGCACTCGGAATCTGGGATTTTATTGAGATGGAACGCATTAACCGCATGGTGATGACCGGTATTGAAATATTCCTGTTCGCTGTAGGGTTCTTTACTCTGTTGATTGCCGGCGTTGGCGTAGCCAACATTATGTATGTAGTCGTAAAAGAACGAACCCGCGAAATCGGGCTGAAAAAAGCCATCGGCGCACGGAAATCGCATATTATCAGTCAATTTATGTTTGAGGCTACCGGAATTTCATTTCTGGGTGGATTAATCGGGCTCGGCATATCGACCGCCATTATAAAAGGTATTCATGCTCTTAACTTTGCCGAAGATGGCGCCATGGAGTTCCTGCTCAACCCGGTTTTATCGGGCACGGTCATGGGTGTCACATTTCTTATTCTTGCCCTGATTGGTCTGGCTGCCGGCATCTTCCCGGCCATCAAAGCGGCAAGACTTGACCCTGTTGAGTCTTTGAGGTATGAGTGATGGTTCGAGAGGGTTTGATTGTTAGTGTGTTTGGTTGTTTGCCTGGATACAACTTCTAAAAGAAGAAGGTTTTAAGTGCGGATCTGCACGGATAAAAACGGATTTTATGGGCTAAGTGTAATTAAGCACTAAGTCCGGAACGCAGTGGAGGACGACCGAACATTGCCTTGCCACAGGCACAGGCGACCGTTGCGGAGCAAAAGGTCGGGATTCAAGGGTCACCCACCCCCCCAACATCCCGAGGCAAAACCGATGAACCTGCTATAAATGGCCGCCAAGGGATGCGCGGGAAAGTGCCGGCCATCTACATAGGACGCGAGGACGCGCGGTGATAGTGGGCCGGTGCGGGGATCCGCCGGTAGTCGGACAAAGCGCACTCGGCCGGCGTTTGGAGAGTTGGGCAGACTTTTATGTCAACTTCTCAATAGTGCAACCGGAGGTAGGATTAAAATTTCGAGAATAACTTTGCGGAGCTTGGGGTAACAGAGAGGAATCCGGCTCAAAATGCAGAGTGAAGTTAGTTGTGCAACACTCACTTCAGCCAACGATAATGGATGAGAGCTGTGTGGGAGATTTAGGGTATTCAAACCAAGATCAGAAAGGTGTGAGGAAGATCGTTTTCTTACGACATTACCACTTTTTTTACGGGCACTAATTAATGAAGAGAGACCTATACTTTGTGTATATCATCATAGGTGTACGAATGGTCTATCTCCTTGCAAATTCCAAACGGGCCGGAGGGTGACCCCGGCCCTACCTCAACCTTACCTTAAAATCCCTTATCTGCTTATTTTTTTAATGGCGACATGCCGACAGCCCGGCTATGCCGGACAGCCGGCGTGTGATGTTATTCACCGCGCCATACTTTGCCAAGCCGGTTGGCGAAAGAGTCCATTACCGAATAGATCACCGGCACAATGACGAGCGTAAGGAATGTAGCGAAAATCAGCCCGCTGATAATGGTGATGCCCATAGGTCCCCAGAACATCGTATTTTCCGTGCCGAGCTGAAAATCGGGATCGAATTCGGTTAAAAATCCGACAAAGTCGATGTTGATGCCAAATGTAAGCGGAACCAGTCCCAAAATAGTCGTGGTTGCCGTAAGCAGCACCGGCCGCAGCCTGATAGATCCGGCTTCAACAATTGCATCTACCTTATTTTTCCCTGCATCCAGCATCTGCTTGATGTAATCCACCAAAACGATGTTGTTGATACATACTATTCCGGCCAAACTGATTACTCCGACGAAAGTCATGGCACCAAACATCGTACGCGAGAGCGTCAATCCAAGTAATACTCCGATGAGGCTCAGCCCAACAGCGGTCACGATAATGAAAGGAACGTTAATGTTGTTGAACTTTCCAAGGATGATCAAAAATATCAGAGCGAAACTTATACCCAGGGCGACACTTAAAAATTCAAAACTTTCAGCCTGGTCCTCTGCCTCTCCAACAAACCTGATTTCATAACCGGCAGGCAGCTCATAGTCCTCCAGGTAGGACTGAACCTGGGTAAATACTTCGGTTCCACTGTATCCCAAAGCCGCATCCCCTTCAATGGTCGCTGTTCGGGAAAGATCTACTCTGGTGATCACTCCAAGGCCTTCGCTATCTTTAAAGTCGGCTATAGAAGTCAGCGGAATCTGATTTTGCCCGGTATTGATCGTCAGGTTATTCAGGCTTTCCAGTCCTGAGCGGTCTTCTTCCCTCAGACGTACCCGGATGTCATATTCATCTTCTCCGTCCCGCCACTCACTGGCGTCAACTCCTTCATAGGCCACACTAATGGTCTGCGCTACATCAGCAAGACTCAGGCCGTACTGATTAGCGCGTTCCGAATCAATCAAAATTTCATACTCCGGAATACCGCCGGTTACATTATCCCGCAGATCCGTCAGGCCGCGGATTTCACCGGCATCAACGGCGTTGAGCAACTCGTTTCGCATATCTTCGGTAATCGAGATGATCTGGTTGAAATCCGGACCGGATATCTCAATCTCCACCGGCAGTCCTGTCGGCGGGCCCATATCCTCTTGCTGAATCTGAATAAACACATCCGGAATATCCTGCAGCATCTCCCTGATGCGATTCATCGTAACACTACTGGATTCAGTACGATCACCGTAATCCACCATATTCAGAGTAATCCGTGCTTCGTTCGGACTGGGAGGCCCGGTACCCAAAGCTACACCGGAATTGACCAGTACGTTTTCAACGCCGTCATAGGCTTCCGGATAGTCCCTCATCATTTGATCAACCTCGCCCTGCAGGTTGTGGGCTATGCGGTTAGTCGCCTCCAGATTCATCCCGATCGGCCCTTCAATGTTCACCCGGATCTGGCTGGGGTCGACATCCGGAAAAAAGGTAACCCCGGTGGGAGCGACGGTAAACATACCTACGATGGCAAAAAGGGCCCCGAATGAGAGGTTTACCAGCCTGGAACGGTTATCCGTAAGTATCAGCGGCTTTTTGCTTCGCCGAATCATTCCCAGCAAACCTAATGCGGCGATACCGGCCGGAAACATCATAAGACCAAGATACTGGGCCATGGTTATATCCCTGCCCACGAGATAAACGATACCTATGATTACACTCACAATCAGCGCAAAAGCAATCGCTCCGATCACACTGTACTTTCCTCCAATAAATACCGACTCCACGGAGTGGATTA
>SLQI01000044.1 GCA_007131535.1 Balneolales bacterium
CTCTGAGTCTGACTTCCGCCAGATTATTAAACGGCCGGACTCCTTCTATATAATGATAGCGGTTTAGTAAAATACCGCCTTCAAAACCGATGTCCGAGTCGAATTTCACATAGGGCAAAAACGCGTTGACCACTGAGTCCGCCGGAGCGGTGTTCTGAGCCAGAACCGGAGAGCTGAATGCCAGCAGTAATCCTGCGAATAATGCACCACAACCTTTATTAATAGATTTTCCCATTTCCTCCTCACTGTTGATGCCCGGTAAATTGGCGATAAAATAGCATATTAAAAAGCTATCATTCTCCGAAATCTTAACAAAAAATCAGACTTAACTCATTATTTCTTCGTTTCACAGACGTCAATTCCAAACCAATTATTCCCTTAACGGCTTTATTGGTTCGTGTTTCTAAAAAAATGTATTATTCCACCGGGTTAACAGGTGATGGTTCGTATGTACTAATTGCCAATGCGTTAATCTGATTTTCAAACCGAAACACAATCCATTAAAACACTCATTTTTATGAATCCAATTTTATTTTTTGCAGCTGATCCTGAAGGCGGCGGAGGCTTCGCCAGTCTTTTCTTCCTCATTGCCATATTTGTGATCTTCTATTTTTTCATTATTCGCCCCCAGTCCAAGAAGCAAAAAGAAATCTCGCGGAAAGTTTCTGAAATGCAAAAAGGAGATAAAATTATTACTTCCGGCGGTGTTGTCGGCAAACTGGTCAGCTCTGATGAGGAATCCGCACTTCTGGAAGTGGATGAAGGTGTAAAAATCCGTTTTATGAAAAATGCGATCGTAGATGTAAACCCGGAAAAGGGTCAGAGCGCATAACGGAAACATTTAACCGGATTTACAGTTTCACTCACATAGAGTTATACAATCCATTTATTTAATTGATAGATGACCGATAAGCTTGAGCTAAATACTATTGACGAAGCCCTTGAGGATCTTCGCAATGGTAAGATGGTAATTGTCTGCGATGATGAAGATCGAGAAAATGAAGGCGATTTTCTCATGCCGGCTGAACAGGTGACTCCGGAAGCCATCAATATCATGGCCAAACACGGCCGTGGGTTGATCTGCTCACCGATTACCCGCAAACGAGCCCACGAGCTGGATCTTAACCGAATGGTAGAAGATAATGATAACACCGATGCATACGGGACGGCTTTTACCGTTTCGGTAGATTTGAAAGAGGGTACAACCACGGGTATTTCAGCAGCTGACCGGGCAAATACCATTTCAGCTTTAATTGATGACAAGGCCCGACCTGAGGATTTTCGCAGGCCGGGTCATGTCTTCCCGCTTATCGCTCACGAAGGAGGCGTACTCCGACGTGCCGGCCATACCGAAGCTGCCATCGACCTCGCCCGGCTTTCCGGTCATAAACCGGCCGGAGTTATATGTGAAATCATGAACGAAGACGGCACCATGGCCCGGCTTCCGGAACTCGTCGAATTGGCCAAAGAGTTTGATCTCAAGATTATTACCATTAAAGACCTTATCGCATACCGAATGCAAAATGAGCGATTGGTGGAAAAGCTCATTGAGGTCCGGATGCCAACTGTTTACGGTGACTTTACACTCCACGCATTTGAAGAAGTACTCACCGGTGCCAACCACCTTGCCTTAACCAAAGGCAAATGGGAGGAAAACGAGCCGGTCATGGTACGTGTCCACTCCCTTTGTGTTACCGGGGATATCTTCGGTTCCAAACGATGCGATTGTGGCGAGCAGTTGCATTCCGCACTTTCAATGGTTGAGGAGGAAGGCCAGGGAGCCGTACTCTATATGAATCAGGAAGGGCGAGGCATCGGCTTAATCAATAAACTCAAAGCATACAAATTACAAGAGGAGGGGATGGATACCATCGAAGCCAACGAAGCTTTGGGTTTTAAACCGGATCTGAGAGATTACGGAACCGGTGCTCAGATGCTTCGGGAGCTGAATATTTCTAAGCTTCGCCTGCTGACCAATAACCCCTCCAAGAGAGTTGGTCTGCAAGGCTATGGCCTTGAAATTGTAGAACGCATTCCTCTTGAAGCAGAGGCTCATCCTGAAAATATGAATTACCTGAAAACCAAGCGGGATCGCATGGGGCATGACCTCAAACACATCGACACCCACGACCCACACGAAATCATCCGTAGTATTTTACATTAAACTCAGGGGCAGGCTATCCACTCTGCCATCCTGAGCACCATCAAAGAGATTTCCTCCACAGCCTGATTCCGACTCGTAGTGTAAACTCTTGACCCTACCTCAGTAAACCGGAATGTATGGGATTAAACTTTTGTTATAAGCAAATACACAAATCAAAATAATCAACACACCCAAACAATGAGCTATCCAGATATCCCCGGCCTGCACCATGTAACTATCATCACGGGAGACCCCAATACCAACATCGACTTTTACAACCGTATATTAGGCCTGCGGTTGGTTAAAAAAACTATCAATTTTGACGACAACTATACCTATCACCTATACTACGGTGACAAAGCAGGCTCTCCGGGTTCCATCATCACTTTTTTCCCCTGGCCTGACTCCCGTCCCGGTCAAAATGGTACCGGGCAGGCCAGAGCAACGGCTTTTATGATACCGCAAAACTCTGTTGAGTTTTGGCAGGAACGGCTCGAGTCACAGAATGTAGAGCTACAACCTATTACTGAGCGCTACGGTGAACAAGTTATTCAATTCCGAGACCCTGACGGGGTATACCTGGAACTCGTAGGCTCACCAATTGCCGACGATCTGAATAATTCAAGCCAATGGTGGAGCCCGGGGGATCTCCCTGCGGAGCACGCCATTCGCGGATTTCACAGTGTTACATTGAACCTGGAATCCATTGATGCAACCAAGGAGCTGTTATTGTTGATGGGCTACTCCTTTCTCGGCAAGCAGGGTAACCGCTACCGTTTCCAGGGTGAAGAAACCGAGCCGGGATCTATTCTTGATCTGACCGAGATCTCCTTCCAACCCGGTTCTATGGGTAAAGGTATTGTTCACCATATAGCTTTCCGGTGTGCCGATGATCATGAACAAGCCTATTGGCAAAAAACCATTAGCGGAGCCGGTCTGCCGGTAACGGAAGTTCGGGACCGGCAATACTTTAAATCCGTGTACTTTCAGGAGCTGGGTGGAGTGCTATTCGAAATTGCCACTTATAGTCCCGGTTTTACGATTGATTAACCCGTAGAAAACCTCGGAAACGAACTCAAACTTCCGAAGTGGCTGGAACCCCGACGTAACGAAATAGAAGATCGCTTGCCCAAGCTTGATTGCAGCTTAGTTACTAAATAGTGTCTGTAAGAAAACACATAGTGTTCTGAGAAAACGTCAAGATCAAGGTGTGCGAAAACCAAAAAGTGCATTTTACTTAGCGTATATAAACATTTTTGGGACGAGCGGAACGCCGATATTTACGTTATCGTCAGAACATTAAATAACCTGCTATTTCAACCCCATAGCAATACGGGGATAGCCGCCTTCGCGAAATTAAACAGCTCTGCCCTCTTTAAAAAAAGAAGAACTGAGGGCAGAGCCTGTTTCATCATTTACTCAGACAGGTTGTAACCATCGATATAATAGGTAGCAGGTGATCCCGAAGATTCACTTATACCAATCCGGTGGACCTCATGGCCCTCCGGATTCAACTCTTCTACCGGAACCGATATTACGGTCCACTGATCAGCCGGTACTTCTCCTACGCGCACTCGGGGAAAAGTATCGCCATTTACATTCTCGAGAATCATATCTACAATGGCGTCCTGATCTTCCGGGTAGATCGAGAACATGACATAATCATAGTCCCTCATTGGTATTAGCTCCGGGGTATCCCAGTCGCCATGAAGCAATGACAGCGCACCCCACGATTGCTGTTCTACCCGGATGGAAGTGCTGCCGGTATACGCAACGGAGTTACTCTGTAATTCTATCGTAGCATCCCAGGAAGCATCAGTCCAGGGAGAAACCAATCCATCATCATAAACTGAGGTATAGCGGCGCTCGGAAGCCAGCCCATCAGCTTCCGCTTCTGTGGATAGGTTATAGCTGTCAATAAAATAGGTTAACGGCGAACCTGACGATTCGCTGATTCCAATACGATTAACCTCATGAGCTTCCGGGTTTAATTCATCAATAGGTACCGAGAGTACCGTCCACTCGTTTGCCGGTACTTCTCCCACACGTACCCGGGGGAAACTTTCGTCACCCATATTTTCAAGCACCATATCTATAACGGCTTCATCATCTTCCGGATAGATGGCTAAGTTAATGTACTCATATTCTGATAACGGAATCTCATCCGGTGAATTCCAGTCCCCGTATAGCAGCGAGAGCGCTCCCCAGGACTGCTGATCAACCCGTATTGAAGTGTTGCCGGAATACGATTGTGAATTATCCTGTAATTCAACCGTCGCATCCCAGGAGGCATCCGTCCAGTTTCCTGCCAGCCCGTCAGCATAGATAGTCCCATCAGCAGGCTCTGGATCGTCAATATCAATATTTCCGGGATTCAGGATGGCTTCTTTGATGGTCTGCAGCAACACATCACGTTCGCCGGCGGGTTGATCCGCGCGGTAACCGCCGCCCAGTTCCCAGATGATTCCACCGCCAAGACCTTTCTCATATATGTAGTTTACCTTCTCCCGCATCAGTCGTTCGTCATCATAGGAGATAAACTTGCGTTGGGAAGGATCTCTGCTTGAGATGCTGAGATAAGGAGCATATGCCGTATCATCCCAGTTATAGCGATCCTCGGTGAAATATTCGTCCATGATTTCATAATAGGCTACGTTGTCCTCAACCTCCGGAGGTGTATCCCACTCCTGCATCGGCCCGTCAACTTCCCCGCGCCAGATGTAGCCATAGAAATCAAGACCAATTCCGATTTTTTCCCGTGCAACTCCGGCCTGCATAAACCTGTTGACGGATCGCTCAACGGACGGGAGCTCTCTACCGGTACTTGGAAACTTCTGCCCGCCATTAAACAGATTTGAATTATGCCAGCTCACCCATCCGCCCCAGGCATTGCTGAAATCATAAGTCATGATATTAATCTGATCAAAGTAGTGTTGAAGATGGGCAAACATATCCGGTTGATCACCCACGGCCGCCGTCAGAAAAGGCCGGTCGGTCATCGGAGTTTCAAGTTGATCAAGCTCTTCTGACAACTCACGAACCAATGCCGAATAATTTTCGACATCCCGGTCTCTGATGGGTTCCATATCGAGATCGATCCCGTCAAAACCCCAGGTTGTCATTACATCAATCAGATTATCGATAAAGTTAGCCCTGTTTTCCGGCTCAATGGCACTCGAAAAACCATCATAATTTCCCCAGCCACCTACGGTGTAAAGAATGGGGACTCCGTTGGCATGCGCATACTCTACCGCTTCTTCAACCCGATCCGGCCCGAAGTTCCTGTAAGGTTCTATCGCAGAGAGCGTACCATCACTCTGGGCGGCAAGCGCAAAGTAATACAAATGCGTAAAGGCATCCCAGTCGATTTCGTCAGAGGGCAGATTACCCCAGCTTCCTGTGGGCTCCACATAGTGAGTCCATGCGGCCAGGTAGGCTCCCATCCAAATCTCCGAATTGGAAAATGAAACTTCCTGCGACCCCGCTTGAGATGGCGAACCGGCTTGTTGAGTTGAGTTCGTTCCCGGACCGGAATCCATGATGGAATCACAACTCCAAAGCAGCACCATAAGTGTTATAAGTATTCCTGTGTTTTTTCGCATAGTGGTGTAGTGCAGTTTAGATTAGGGTTTAGTGCGTTCAGGCAGGACGTCACCACCCTGTTATACTGCAGCTACTCCGTGTTCGGGATAAGCCTCCACAATCCCCGTTGACGAGTTTGGGAGCTGCGTGAATCAGGTTAGCAGTCGAGATTGCCCGGCCGTTTTCCTTTTTTTAATCGACCGTAGCAAATTTCACTACACCCCCCATACCGGGATTAACTACGGAATTTTTGCCTTTTTTCAAAAAACCCTATAATCAATTGTTAGCGAATGAAAATGTGCTGAACCTGGTATTTCCGTATTGATCAAGTGATGCCAATCCGCGTTCTCTTCGAATTAAACCTTACCCCCCCATTATTCATGCATAGAAAAAACTTGAAAATGCACCCATCATCTGGTGCATTTTCGAGCATATCACCTGTAGCAGCCTGGAAACATTTCGGAGCCGGCTTCATCCCATATAAATGAGGCACCGAAATCATATCATAAATAATTCAAGGTCTTCCCGGTGGTTCCGGTATAGAAGGGCTACCGCTATCACCACTCAGTAAGTAAATTAATGCTCCTGTAACAAGAAATGCGGATACTGCACCAACCGCATACCAGCCCCATAGCTCTCCGTTCGTGTCTTCATTCGTTGAACGCTGAAATAGCAAATCTCCCGAAACTCCATGTGCCAATTGATTTCTTTCAAAACCATTAGCGCTGTTCCTGTCATATACCAGGTCTATGAAAAATTGTTCGTTATACCCGGGCTTCTCGATTGAAGAGCGCATCACTTCTCTGAATAAAGTATTCGTGTCGAACCCAAATTCAAATCTATCCATTTCCGGATTTTTCTGAAGCAGTGCTTGCCGGTCTGCCCGGGTTAATGCAGGTTGATAAAATACTTTAGCAGCTTCCTCAATCTTATCACCCGGTTTGAACTCAGGATTATCTACTTTTTGATCAAAAACTACTTCAGTCTGAGCTGCATGAGTTGCAAGTGCTGCAATACACAATACCAATGTCAGGCTGACGGATACGATAATTCTTATTGATCTCATTGTTCTGCCCTTGATTAATTTTTGAACCAGCACATTTCCCGAAACTAAAATCTCGGGTCAATCCGGATAGCCGAAAGTAAAAAGCTATTTCACCAGCATCATTTTTCCCGTTTTAACCTGACCACCCGTCACGAGCCGGTACAGGTAAGCGCCGCTTGCCAGCCTGGAGCCGTCAAACTGCACGGTATGCCAGCCGGCATCCTGGTTTTCATCTACCAGGGTTGCAACACGCTGCCCCAGCATGTTGTAGACTTCAATATTCACCCTGCTCTCCTCAACCAATGCGTAACGGATTGTGGTAATCGGATTAAACGGATTGGGATAATTGGCCTTGAGCGTGATTTCACCCGGCAGTTGATCATCCCGGATTTCCCGTAAATACGCTTCATCCCCCGTAAACAGTTTGTACCTGACTTCCGGCTCCGTCACACTAAGTTCAACCTCATCGCCATCTGCCAACAAGTAAGTCGCCCGGGTTACCGGGTTTACCAGCAGGATACGTGAAGACTCAGGCATCTCCTCAAAATCAGCTTGCCATTTTACCTTGCGGCCAACCGGCGCCTTAACCCGCAGACCATATTCAGTGCCACTGGTTTCATATCCGGCACTCATACTTTGATGAATACGATTCGAATCCCCGGGATTTTCCAAAACCACACCGTAATGCGCCATCTCTAAAGAAGGAAATGGAACTTCGGCATTATTCTGATCAAACAATAATTCAACGCCGGTTCGAATCCGGTTTTCAGAGTCATTACTGTTATAAAACTCGGCCAGCAACCGTATGGCTGATTGTTCGTTTTCGGGGGATGACGCAATTTTACTCTGTTGAGTACCGAGCCCGGCATCCTGCTCTTTCGGGCGACGGTTTTCCTGCTCCCCATAAGGGATCTGCAGCGAACTCTGGTCCAGGTCCGGATCATTGTAAAAGTAATATCCCCTCAAAGGATCCAGCCACTCAACGGATTCGAATACCCGGTCGTACCCATACAAGGGGGCTTCGATCTCATTCAGATCAGTAATATCCTCCCATTCAATTTTCTGATTAAATGGGTTCGCGATAATGTTCCACCCCTGATTCAGAGAAATGGAATACGTATCGCCTTCATCCAGCTCGACCGGTGCAATATTCTTTTCAACATCTACCGGTTCACGGTTAAACACCCAGTACCCGCGCCCCGATCCGAAACTAAATGATGATCCTTCGGGATTAAACTCCTCAAGATAATCCTCATCCTCACCGGTATCGGAAAACGCCCGCCAATCATCTTTGTATTCCCCTGTAAAAATCTCATCCAATGCAATAGATTCTCCGCCCGGCAAGCCAATTAACCGGAAATCTTCTGAGGAGATCGAGCTTCTGTTTTCTGGTTGAAAATCTATACTCACCTGAACGGTTTCTTCAACAGGATCTTCTCTGGTTGTAAATGCCCGCGGTACACTCCATTCACTTGTTGTTAAATCGTCAGCCAGCCGAACCTGCCAGTGATACTCGGTACCGGCAGCCAGCCCATTGACCGACAATTCGGACTGATCGGTATCAAAGCTCTGATGAACCTGTGAAAAAGACTCATCGGTTCCCAAACGAACCTCAAACCGAGTGTACTCATAATTGCTGTTCCAGCTCAGGCGCGGGGCAATGCTGATTTGTCGGGCATCATCAGACGGAAACTGCAGTTCCGGTGGCTCAGCCAAGGTTATAAAAACACCCGGTTCCGACCATTCACCGGCTCCGATATCGCTTTCACCCTGTACACGCCAGTAGTAGATGGTGTAATGCTGCAGCATGTCACTTACCAGGTTTGTCGCCTCAACTTCGTTAGCTGTAAATACCGGCTCTTCAAATTCCGGATCTGTGGCTATTTCAACATTATAATGAGATGCCTGGTCGGCCGGTTCCCAGACCAGTTCAGCTTCCGGGGAAATGCTTCCGGCGGAATCTGCCGGTTCACTTAAAACTACTTGATCCACCAATGGAGGTGGTCTGGTGCTGAACGTCCGAACTTCCGACCAATCTCCCGTACCACCGGCATTCTCCGCCCGAACCCTCCAACGGTAGGTTTGATCTTCCTCCAAATCTTCATCTACAGCAAAGACAGTATCTTCAAGAGCAGACTCTTCAATTTCGGGATCGGCGTCGAAACCCGTACCCGAGGTAAGCTGCAGGTGATAGGTTTCGGCTACATCAGATTGCTCCCAAATCAATTCCGGTTGAAGCTCAACATTGTCAGCTCCATCTTCCGGCGCCGTCAAACGGACCGTTCGAGGTGCGGCTACAATGGTAGTAAAACTCCAGGTTATTTCTTCATTTCCCACTCCATCGGCATTTTCAACTGTACCTTCGGGAATGGAGACCCTATACCGGGTTAAATTGTCAAAACCGGTATGGTGTATGCTGATTATATCATCATCAACAACTACCGACACTTCTACAGCTTCATCTTCTGCTGTATTACGAATTTCTACCTGGTCCGGATTAGCCGCATCAATATTCTGGTCGAACTCCGCTCTAACACTTGCATCCAGAGCCACCCCATCCAGGTCGTTATCCGGAGATATATTGATAGCAAACGGAGCCTCGCGGATCGTGGTAAAACTCCAGGAAAATGCTTCGTTGGCCACCTCGTCGGAGTTTTCAACGCTACCCTCGGGAATAATTACCGTGTATTCAGTAAAATGATTAAAACCCTGGTGAGATATGGTCAGCTCATTATCTTCCAGCGATGCCGAAACATTTCCTAAATTGTTGTTTTGATTATCCTGAATTTGCACACCTGAAAGATCGGCCTCCCTGACATTCTGATTAAATCCAGCTCTAACAACTTCTTCCAGCGCCACCCCTTCTGCACTATCCTGTGGTGATGTATTTTCAACCTGTGGTGCGGACATCCTCTGCAGTGTGGTGAAACTCCACGAAAAAGTTTCATTGCCGACTCCGTCTTCATTTTCCACGGTACCGGACGGAATAGTAACGGTATACTCAGTGAAGAAATTAAAGCCATCATGTTCTACCCGGAGAGTATTGTCCTCTAAAGTAAGCGATATGCCACCTACTTCATTGTTATCGGCATCCCGGATTTCTACACTGGCCTGGTCTTGTATGGTGACCTCCTGGTCAAATGCTACGCTAACACCGGTATCCAGTGAC
>SLQI01000484.1 GCA_007131535.1 Balneolales bacterium
AATTAAGGTAAATCAGTAGATTAAGAAAAATTGGGTATTTGGCTCCATGAGTTGCTTTAAACCCAATTACCTGAATTACCGAATTACCGAATATACTGCATCAGATATTGGCATTTTTTAATATACTACCTGTTTTCTTACAGACACTAATTAAGCAAAAAATAAGAGCGGCAACATTATCCTGGTCCACACTTCGGACACTCTGATCTTGCTAATGTGAGAATTTAAACTATAACCATTTTACTATCAATTTTTTTTCTACAAAATTGGAATTAGCAATTTCATAACAGTCCTAAGATATAATATAGATATAACCTCACTCTTGTCACCATACTTTATGAAACATCGGGAAGAAGAGAAGTTCCGGATGATCGACTAAAAGCCTACATATGAATGTTTCGGACGTAATGATGCCATCTAAGACCGGCATTTCCGGGATCAATCCTTCCGCTTCGGGATGCTGGTGGTTAGGCGCCTTCTTTTACCCGGGGGTGCGCAGCGCTCCAACCCAAATGCACCTGTGGCGGGCTACCAATATGTCGAGGCTGTCTAAAAAGATATGTTCGTCCAAAACTGACTTAAATATTTTAGGCGACATCCCGGAAATCCTGGAGCGACAGCGGAAGGATTATCCGTGCCACAGGCATCCCCGTGGGAGGATCCTGTGAATTTGGCAAAATATTAGCCTATAACCCTGGATCCCGGATAGTAAGCCGTCGTACCTCCGGCTTCCTTCCGGGATGACGGCTAAATTTTTTAGGTTGCTAATTTTCAAAAATCTGCTTTTTAGACAGCCTCGTTTTAATTCACCCATTATCAGATCAAAATACAATCCGTTTTAATCCACACACATCCGCTGAAAACCATACGTATAGTTTAAAAAGGTACTTGCAAACCCATTGCGCCGGCTATCCCGTAATCGTTACCCCAGCTCCAGGGGGCCGCCGGAACCTTGACCGGAGTCATCCTGCCCGCCTTCGAACCATTTGATTTCAACTTCGAGGCTACGCTGTGTACCCTTTTGTCCTTTATCTTCATCTTCGGCCTGAATATCCAGAATCAGGTTTTGCGGTAATTCAAGTGCAAGTTCTTCGCCGCCTTGTTTCAGCACAACCCGCCCCTCTTCAATTTTACCGGCCAGTGCTCTGAGAAATGATACTACTTCATTCCGACTTTTTCGTTCTTCGCTTTTAAATAACCTTACTTCTCGTCCCATAATAATTTTTGTTTAATGATTGATAGTGAAAAAATTACGGCCTGCAATTCATACAATACTTCCAACAAAATATTATTAAAATGATAACAATTCATAAAAACCGTATCGATTTGGCAGCTTTATTTGAAAACGAATACCTACATTCAAGAGCAGCCTGTGAAATTACCACAGCTAAATTCCTGATCATAGGCCAATATGGAAGATCGAGTGGCTTCAACACACACTAAATTAAACCTCTAAAGCATTGGAGCGTTATGATTTGAAAAGAACCTGGCCACCATTTTACTATAAATACGACACAGCTTGTCAATGAACCAATCACTCTGCGCTCTCTGCGAGTAACACTGTGTTCTCTGCGGTTCTTCTTTTTTCTGCCGGTACAAACCAATAAGCAACCAAAGCAGCTATATGCCTACCCCTGCCCACCTGAATTACCTTCTTTTTTAAAAGCGGATTATGTGTTTTCTTACAGCTACTAAATAATAGCGTGTCGTTATCTAAAACTCCAACCATCACACTCAAGCGAGTCTCTGCGGCTATTATGGCTGAACCAGACCAAAACAAACAGCATTCATCACAGGGTGAGGATGCAGACCTTATCTTATCTGGTAACCGGGCCCTGGAGAACGGGAACTGGTCTGATGCCAGAAACTTCTTTAAAAAAGCGCTGCATGCCGAAGATCATCCCGAAGCGAATTACGGGCTTGCCCGGGCGCTTTGGTGGCTGGGAGATATACATGGCACCCTCGACCATTATTCACGGGCCTACAATGCATTCCGCGAACACAATGATCCGGCCCGGGCGGCTGAGACGGCCATGGTAATAGCTCTGGAAGTGATCTCCTACCTCGGTAACGAATCGGTCGGCGCCGGTTGGCTTGCGCGTGCCCGGCGATTGATCAGGGATCACAAGCTGCATCAACTCGAAGGCGACCTGCAGGTGCTGGAATCGTGTTTTGCGGGGGATGATCCGGATACGGCTGAAAAACTGGCCCGCGAGGCTCTGCAAACAGCCCGAAAGACCGGCAGCTCGGACCTCGAGCTCCGGGCATTGAGCAGCATAGGCGTTGCCCTTGTGAATAAAGGGCGGGTTGACGAAGGGATGAGCATGCTGGAGGAAGCAATGACCGGCTCGCTCGGAGGTGAACCCGCCGATCCCTACACCGTGGTATTCACCTGTTGCGATATGATGGTATCAAGTTCAAAATGCGCCGCTTTTGAAAGGACATTGAACTGCATCCGGGCAGCGGAGCAGTTTGAACACCGCTACGGGTGTCCGTTCCTTCATGTCGAATGCCGGGTGATTCACGGAAACACTCTTCTGGCAACCGGAAAATGGGCTGAAGCCGAAAACGTATTTAAACAGGCAATCAGCCAGACCAAGAATTCCATACCGGGTTACCATGTCCTGTCAGTTACAGGGTTGGCGGATCTCCGTTTAAAGCAGGGTAAACCGGAGGAAGCCGAGCGCCTCATCGACGGATTGCACGAACACCCGGAAGTACTTCCGGTGCTGGCTGAGCTTCACCTTAATCAGCAACAATACGGGAAGGCCATTTCAGCGCTGCAGCGACGCCTCGAACTCATCGGGGAGTCGCACCTTGAGAGCGCCCGGCTGCTGGAGCTTTACGGAGAAGCCGAAATTGCGCAGGGAGATCATGAGTCCGCTTTTGAACGCGGCCGAAAACTGGCAGATCTGGGCCGCAGCCGAAATTGCCGCCTTATGGTGGCACGAGGAGAACGGCTGAAAGGCCAGGCTTTGTCATCTGCCGATGCCCCTGCTGACGCCCGGCGATTTTTCGACCAGGCTCTTCCGGAATTCGCAAAGTTGAACCTCCCGTTTGAGACGGCCCGCACACATTTTATGATTGCCGAGGGTCTTCAGCATAACGACCCGGATACCGCAATATCGGAAGCCCGTTCGGCACTGACGACATTTAATCACCTCGGCGCGGCCGGCTTTGCCGATGCCTCGGCCGGGTTATTGAGAAAACTCGGTGTGGCGATCTCCCGAACCCTTACCCGGGGACGCGAGCTCCTCACCAAACGCGAACAGGAGGTTGCCGCTCTTGTAGGTGAAGGCTTATCCAATCCCGAAATCGCGCATCGGCTATTCATCAGCCGCAAAACAGTTGAGCATCATGTAAGCCGCATCATTGCCAAACTGAATCTCAAAAACCGCACGGAATTAGCCGCGGAAGCCGTGCGCGGAATGGACCGCTCCGAATGAACAGCGAGGAGCGGGTTCAGGAAACCTAAAACAAAACCCGCCTGAAAATAGGGGAACTCCCCGATGCTAAGCACAAATGTGCGGGCCATATTACACGATTGAATTCCAACATCAATCAACCCCAGGGAGGATGCTTTGACCACAGATCAAAATAACCCGATCTCTGAAGTTCAGGCACAGAATAAAAACGGATCTCCGGCGGAGATATATGACGAAATGTTCGTTCCGACGTTCTTTGGCCGGTTTACCGGTCTTACGTTAAAAGCTGCCGGAGTGGATTATGGACACTCCGTTATAGATGTCGGCTGCGGTACAGGGGCACTGGCCGTGGCAGCCACCAATCGAGTAGGACCTGAGGGCAAAGTCGCCGGGCTGGATCCCAATGAAGAAATGCTTGCTCGGGCGCGGGTAAAAGACGTCCCGGTAGATTGGTACCACGGGCCGGCAGAGCAATTACCGTTTGAAGACGAATCGTTCGACTCGGTAGTCAGCCAGTTTGCCCTCATGTATTTTGAGGATAAACCCAAAGCGCTGCAGGAAATGCACCGCGTACTCAAACCCGGCGGTAAACTTGCGGCTCTCGTGCCGGATGCCATTGACCGTTCTCCCGGTTTTTCCGTTGCCACGGAACTGCTGCACCGACTGTTTGGTGAGGAGATTGTCCGGGGTATGCGGGAGCCTTTCAAGGATGGCGACCCGGACTATCTGAGGAAAGTGTGTGATGAAGCCGGATTGCAAAATGCTGAAATCATTTCCGCAACCGGGGCCGGCCGGTTCAACGCACCGGCGGATTTCATGAAAGTCGAAGGCTCATGCGCATGGACCCTTGGCGGCCTGCTTAGTGAAGAGCAACTAAACCTTTTGTATGAAGAATCTAACCAGGCGTTTAAACCTTTTCAGCAGGACGATGGTTCTATCACGATTAATACCCCCTGCCTGATCATTCAAGCAGTTAGATCTTAGCAGGTACACTTGAATTAAGCGGATTCGGCACAGCCAGTGGTTATTTTACCGAATGGTTGTGCCGTTTTACGCTTTAATCAGGATATAATACCCTGTCTAATCAACACGAAACAGTACCAGAGGTTAAATCACCCCCATTAAATAAAAAGAGGTATTACTTATGTTGTGCGCGAGAACCGGAAACACCAGACTGCCCGTGTGCTCGCGTAACCAGACGGATGCAGCTCCGCCGATCAAAGGAAGTGTTAAGTTTGCAAAGTTGAAGGAGATACTCCAACCGTTCAGGTCAAAGGGATGAACTAAAACAAATGCCAGAGTTGTAATCATAGCCGGCCACCAGTTGTGTGGACTATTACTGCCGGCCGTAAGTGCCCGATGCAGCAAGGCAGGAAATACTCCGCGATAGGCTATTTCTTCCGCGAGTCCCGGCATAGTGAGAAAGTAAAATAAAGTTTCTGAGCTAAAGGTCATGACATCTGTAAACGCTGCACCGATAGCCAGGCTCACCAAAAAAATGATTGCAGTAATAACTGAAGCTGATCGAACCGTTCCGGGTCACTGTTTGAGTGTAAAACCAACTTCCCGGAAGGAAAGGAAACTAAAATGTACAAACAGAATAGCCCACGATAAGCTGAGCAGCTTTCCGGTCCAATTCCAGTTTGTGCCCGGAATTGCCAGAATTTCATATATGCCGAAAATCCTGGTGAAAGTATAATCCAGCACAACCAGCACAAGAAATAGCGCAACAAGCCCATAACGACGTGATGGATTTACATATAGAGCAAACCCGACAATGAGTACAAGAACTAAGGCTGATAAAGCAGGTTCTACAAGGCTATCCATGCAGAAGAATGTGCGATCTTCTTTGAATTATATGCGGTTATGTTCAGCACTTGCCCCCGAATTTTATCTGTTCATTCACAACTTAAAATACGGGCTACATTACAATTACTTACATTCCGACTTTCCCGTACCCTAATCGAAGCTCAGACTTCTTTTTCCTCAATCAATTTTGACCACCCCGTGTAAATCCGATAGATCAAAAATATTGCTACAGCTATAGCATAGAGGTTGGCAACTATCAAAGCCGGTATTCCGAGCATTTCGTAGACGGTCCGGAATTCTTCACCACCTGTAGCACCAATCCCAGCATAAATGATTGCTATGATCAATAAAAACGGGACCAGTATTAAACCGGCCACATACTTGAACGTCTGTATCTGCCAATTAAAATGGTGCTCGAACAGGGTTCCGTCCACATGCTTTCGCCGAAATATGTTGATCAGAAAAGCAACCAGCAGAGATATGCCGGTAACAAAAAATCCGGCCTGCAGCAAATAGACCAGGTGTGTTAGTTTTTTATTTGTTACTGTCGCATTGGAGACCTGTGCTTGTTGTTCCATAATAAGAGAATTCAGGCTGCTTTTGTTTGTTCAACGGATCGTATCATCCGTAGATAATTCATTATAACCCAGAGCATTAGCATAACCCCCACTAAGGTTTGGTACAGATATGCCGGCAATAGGTTTGGGTTATTCGGATTATCCTGAACCGGCACCCCCGCCAGCGGAAGTATTGCCGGTACGATGAGAATAGCGGATATGATCACTGAACCACCTCCGAGATGGCGGAACAGCATAGCAAAAACCGTGAAGCCGATAAAAAGGGCCACCGGGTCAAAAGCCAAAGACGAATCCCTGGTGATGACGGTTAGAACCGGTACCCCAATCAATAAAAGTAAAGCATAAAATATCTTAGTTCGGCTATGAACGCTTGAAATACCCGAAATAGCAGTGAGTTTTCCGGATCTGACAAGGAAATGGCTCACAATGAAATAACCGGCTATACAGATTACAGCTACAATCAGCGGTGAAACCGGATTCCATATCTCGTAGTTCTTCAGTATCATTCCGGAGCGTCCCAGTCCGTGCAGGGAAAAAAACAATCCGATAAACAGAAAGAGTAGCCATTCATTTCGGCCTGAGTCCGCTCTCTCATTTCCTGAATCAACCATAATCTACAACAAGCTAATTCTTGATCAATTTATTCGCCCTGCCAATTTAAAAAAGCGAATTCAATTTCAAAATATTAAAAACAGCGATGTACAGCTAAGCTACAATAACCACTGGTAGCTATTAATCCCGCTGCTCCGACTTCTCTTCCGGTAACCCCGCGGGAAACCGGGCATGTTTACGCATGGCAGTAAGAGCTTCAGACGAATCTCCGCCACGTTCCCAGATCTCATAGCCCCGATTTCGATTTCGAGTATCAATGAAAATGGAGCTTATGATCCAGGCAGGAGCACTGATGACAAAAATGAAACCATGACTAATTGTGGAAATCGTTCCCAATAGGCTAATTCCGACTCCCCTTCCCGCTCTTGTATTCACCACACGAACCTTCATTTTACCCACATTTTGTGAGTCGATATGAACCAGGCTTTCGTTTTTCTCGCGTACGACTACTTTGTTTTCTTCCACAGCCATCAACTCGCCCTGGTAAAATCCCTCCTCAGAATACACATATACCCATTTACCGTAGGGATGGGTTACAGCCTCTTCGGCCGGATTATCAAACTTATCCGGCACATCCATGCTGATACATCCCGAAAACCAAATTGCTGCGAGTATCAGCCATAGCCGCGGCAGGAAATTGTAGTATTTAATCTCTTCGTTCATAGCGACTGTTCCAGAATATATCTTCCATTTCATCCTCGACCTCCCCGAAATCACGTGCCAGACGTTCAAAAACGGTTGAACTGTCCAATATCAGTTCTATGAATTTTTCAGGCTCTGTTTCCTCGGTCCATTCCCGGCGCATCCACTCGATATAATAGCCCTTGTTATCCAGAAAATAATCGTATTCCTCATAGGCCTCCGGAAGCCGGTAGCTTAACGTGTAATCCTCACCCGGCAGGGTCACGAGATGCTTTTCCGGATCCAGCAGGGAGTGAAGCGCGTCATCAAATCCGCCGGCAACCGGCTCGGCACGGTGTGGCGGGATCGATTCAGGTTCACGCTTCTGCCCCGTTCGGGCCAGCGCCGCATGATTCAATCGCCAAACCCCTTTTGCCGCCTGCAGTTTAATCTGTACCGCATCATCACTATTAATTTCCGGAAGATGCACCAAATGAATATCGGCAGCCAGCGGACCGTACTCCGTAATTGAATCTACCTCTTCCCATCCATCCTCTGTTTTGATTTGCACCTTCAGACCTGCAAGTCGCGTCACTTCCGTATGCTGCATTAGGTTATCACCCGACTCCAGCCGGGCCAGCCACTGACCGGCATCCTCACCCAGATAGGAGAGAGACTGATAAAACAGATAGGTGGTAAGCAGCGTATGCCGGCCTGCGATCAGTATCGCATTCGCATCGAAGTCCGGCTCAAACGACAGGACGATCTCCTCTTGTTCATCCAGACTCTCCCGGCCTGCCGAACCGTACCACTCCCGGTCATTGTATTCCTGCAATTTGGCCAGGCACTCTTTTCCCGGGGACTGACATTCAACAGGCGGCGTTCGATGGCTAACTTCCCAAAAACGGTTTTCCTGATCTTTGAATATGCGCCCGTTTTCCGGACTCGGGACAGCAAGAAGGTCGACATGCCTGACGACATGCGTTTCAAGCGCCTCGTTTTTCATGGTGATGTCCAGCTCCCGATCATGCGGCTGAAAATGATAGAGCATATCCACATCCCGCGATTCCAGGCTGGGCAGAAAACTGTGTGAGAACCCCTCGGCCCGTAGACGGGTGGTATCCTCTTCGGGCACATAAAACGTGGGACAGGAGCCGAAACACGCTTTGGGATTGGCGGCACAATAAGCGGTAACCCCCAGCGATGCGACGGTAATAATCGTTTTTGCCGCAACAGCCGGATTGGAAACCACCTTATTCGTTTCAAACAGGGCAACGTCCCCGACATCAAGCTCTACCTGGCTTTCTTCTATTAACTCACGCTCTTCATCGTACTTTTCGGCCTCTCCGGAAACGATAGTGGTATCCCCGTTTTCCCCGGTAGTCTCGATCGACCACTGCTCTTCAAAGATATACATACCGCCATCCGGCATGTGAGCTTTCAGAACGGCTTGTTCCGGATCAATATCTTCGATAACCTCCGGTTCATGGAGCGACGTTTCGGTGAGTTGGCAGGCGGCAATCAAAAACATCAACAGGAATGCTGACAGGTGGCCTCTGGTTGAAATGCCCATCATGACAGTGATTTTCGTTATATAGTGTCGTAAGAAAACGCCAATATCTTCGTTCCGCTCGTCCCAAAAATGCTCATGTACGTGTTGTACACTGCGCTTTTTGGGAGCTTCGCACGCCTTGTTCCTGGCGTTTTCTTACGACACTACCACTTTTCTTACAGGCACTATATAGCAACATCTTAGCTATAAGTTCATAACACCAGAATAAATCTTACCCAACACTTTTTCAACATATATAGCCTGATTTCCATAACTTACACATAACAGGAGACACTTTAGCCGAAGTGACCATAAATTATGAGTGCCTGCACTCGCACCCGTATGCCCAAGGTAATCCTGCGGAAAAACGGCGGTTTGTGTATTGTTAGGTTGATCAGGCCGAATCACCCCTCACTCAGTAATAGTAAGTGTGATATCAAAAATATAGAGACCAAATTTAGTCCCGACCATTAACCGGCCGTTATTATAGGCTCTGAGCCGGAATACATATTCATTAAACCCCAACTCATCATGAAGCTCAGCCAGGCTTTGATAGCCGATATACTTCCCTTCACGGGTTAGCAGCTCAACCCCCGGAACGCTCTCACCATCCTGCTCCGTCATGGTAAAATGTAACACATATTGATCATCCAATACCTCGTATCCCATACTTTGATTGTGTCTCAGAACAAACATGGCAGGCTCGTCAGGGTGATCTATGCGTACCCAATTACCCTTCTCCCGATTTGACGGCGTATCAGGAACTTCCGAGACCGAAGACGGGATTTCGGTGTATCCGGAGATCGTACTTTCCATAACCCACTCGTCCTCGGTTCGATTATATATATAGTGGGTGCCGTCATAATTGCCGCGGACAAACAAAAACTTGTCTTCGTCAATAAAGTGCATATCTCCGAATGGCGAAACTCCGGAGAACAAGAAAAACCTGACATCAGATTCATTTAGCTCATCATAGGATCCGAAACAGGGAGTTTGTGGCTGCAATTCAAGATCCAGTTCAACAAATATGCAGTCGCTGTATTCACTTCGCGGTCTGTGATTGGGCGTGATATAGCTATCGTCGCTTACGGGATAGACTTTACCATTGATGTAAGGGTCCTCAGGCTGCTTTTCATGGTGTGCCACCGGATCGCCATTGGAATTAAAAATAATGGCACGGGCATCTCCGCGGTTAGAAACGCCTATGCTACCGTCACGCAATGGTATCG
>SLQI01000123.1 GCA_007131535.1 Balneolales bacterium
TTCATGTCCGTTACAACCGGTTCCGGAAGATCGGGGCCAACATAAGCCTCCCGTTGATTCCGGGCTGATTTCAGTTCATCCAGACATATTCGATGAATGACTTTCACTAAATATGCTTCCGGTGATTTTATTTGCTTTAGCTCCTGTGTCTGCCAACGCAAAAAAGCCTCCTGCACGGCATCCTCAGCCGGGGCAATTCGCCCGAGCATATTATAGGCATGCCGGAATAATCTGGGCCGAAGCTGTTCAAATACTTCAATATGTGCCGTCATTTATTTATTCAAAGTTTTGCACAGTTCATCGGATGGAATTCGGAGGGGTGCATTCACCAGATTATAATAATTTTCAACGGCATTAAGAGTGGTTATGCAAACAATTTCCGTATCATCGAAATGGGATCGCAGCCTGTCGAATGTTTCATCCTCTACGTGTTTGCTGCGAGTGGCTTCATCCACATAGGCAAGCGCCGCTTTTTCAGCATCCGTAAATTGGTCGGTGTTTTCAAAATTCAGCAAATCATCAAACATTCGTGAGGGTAGATTGTGATTTTCGGCTGATGCGCGGCCCATATCCACACAAAAAGCACACCCATTGATCGTAGCGATGTAAACTTTTATCAGATATTTCAGCCGGTTTGGCAATCGCATACTTTCCTGCACTTTAATCATTTCCTTAGCCAACCCGATCGACTCCGGAAATCGCACCTGTACAACTTTCATCGGCGTAATAACTTTGCCGAACAAGTAGCGCGAATACCAGTAGACCAGTTTGAGTTTCAATGATTTTGGTTTCTCAACAGGCGTAATTCTGGTTAATGTTTTATAAATATTTTTTGAAGCAGTTACATTAGACATGTGCTGGTCGATTACAGTTCCGGATTCCGAGGGCTTTACACAAGAGGAAAAACCCATTTACTTACTTTGAAAGAGACGAGCGAAATCTCCCAAACGTGACATCCCGATAAAAAAATTTGCGTAGCCAGACGGTTACATTTATATTTGTAACTAAATGGTTACACAATTTAATCATTCCTATGCAACGAGATGTATTTTATGCCATAGCCGACCCTACACGGCGGCGGATCATCCACATGCTGGCCGGGAAATCAATGCCGGTTAATGATGTGGCCAACCGTTTTGAGATCAGCCGGCCGGCGGTATCCAAGCATATCCGGATACTCGAGGAATGCGGGCTGGTAGCTATCCGAAAAAAGGGGCGGCAGCGCTATTGCCGGGCCGAACTTCACAGGCTCAAAGAGGTCTCAGAGTGGGCCGAACGCTATCGTAAGTTCTGGTCCGGCAAATTAGATGCGCTGGAAAATTATCTTGCTGATGAAGACGAAAAACAAACCTAAACGGGGATTATATGAGTTCCGGAACCGGCACCATAACTATTGAGGGAAACGTGGCAACCCTGACATTCAACCGGTGGCTGCCATATCCGCCTGAGCGAGTGTGGTCGGCTATTACCGATCCGGGTAAACGAGCTGAATGGTTCGGTCCCACATCACTTGAGCCTAAAGAAGGGGGCTTTATTGAAACTACCGCTGAAGGACCGCCGGCACCGGTGGAGGTCCGCCGAACAAAGGGGAGAATCCGTGTTTGGCAGCCTCCGAATGTGTTTGAATATGAGGAGGAATCTCCCAATGTAGGCCATACGATTATCCGGTTTGAATTAGAAGCTGATGGCGCCGGAACGAAACTCCGGTTTGTCCAAAGCGGCTTGAACCCGGATGACGCCAGCGGCTACGCTCCCGGATGGCATGTCTATTTGGACCGCTTAGAGGCGTTCCTGGAAGGTGCTTCACTTCCGCAATGGAGCGAGCGGTACGGTATGATACAACATGAATATCAGGCGTGAAAGGCACATTATGAATACGTTAGGAACATTTATTGAACCCGATACCATCCGTTTTGAGCGGCTGCTTCCGGGACCGATTGAACGTGTATGGGCATACCTCACCGAATCCGATAAAAAAGGCAAATGGCTGGCCGCCGGTGATGTTGAACCTCGTGTAGGTGGTAAGGTCGAACTTCACTTCCTCCATAGCGACCTATCGGATCATGACGATCCAATTCCCTGGAAACATCGGGATATGGAGAAAGGCCATTCTTCTTTCGGTCGGGTGACCCGTTGGGAGCCTCCTCATCTTTTGAGCTATACATGGGGTGAGGCAAACGGGGAGGAGTCCGAAGTGACTTTTGAGCTTGAGCCGGACGGAGACCAAGTGAAACTGGTACTGACTCATCGCCGGCTCGGGGATGATCGCAATGTCCACATCAGTGTGGCAGCCGGATGGCATACCCACCTCGGTATTTTATCTGACCGGCTCAACGGCCACGCCCCACAGGGTTTCTGGAAGGTGCACACCGAACTGGAGCAAGTTTATACCGACCAAATCATCAAATAAATCCCGCCCGCAGTTTCCGTAAAAGTGTCATAAATACACCCGCAATCCGGCACTAATTGACGTTGCTTTAATGATTGTTTTTTAAAAGATTGATCAATTAAACGAATAACCTGAATCGAAATAATCTTTAAACCGGGTTCATAACAAACTTTTCCGAAATCAAATACGAGGCATAATGGGCAACTCAGAAGAACCATCAGAATCAAGAGAACAGCCGGTTTTGAAAATGGAACGTAATTTCAAGGCAGCTCCTGAAGTCGTTTTTAACACCTTTACCGAACCCGAGGCAATGAGGGTTTGGTGGACCGACAATACGGAGTTTGATATTGACCTGCGCATCGGCGGGCAATGGACTATAAAACTTGAAGACAGCGGAACCGAATACGTCATGACCGGGGAGTATTTGAAAATCGAGAAACCCAACTTACTACAATTCACCATCGGGATGCCGCAGTTTTCACCAAACCGGGATATCATTACCATACATATTGAACCCGACGGGAATTCCGGAAGTAAAATGACCTTCATCCAGTCCGGTGAGGATATCGCAAATGAGCTGAGGCAACTACCAAAGGGGACCGTTTCCGAGAGTGAAAAAGGATGGCAAGAGGGGTTTGACTTAATGGCCGCTGCCTGGGATAGTTAACTCAATCGCCGATACCACCTGCTGACAGCTCATTTTCATAAGCAAATTCCATATTTGGTATGCATTGGTTCGGATACGAATCTGTTTTCCAAATGGAACATTATTACAAGCGTAGCGTAAGCCCGGTTTGAGATAAAGCTTGATAATGCAGTCACAAAACTCCAGAATTATGGATCAAACAGAACAGCTACTGATACCGGAGCTTGAGTCGTACTTCAGTGAGTTTGAGTTAATAAAAGCGGAAGCTCAAAAAATCGCGGATGAACTTTCTGAGCAGCAATTCATTCGTAAGCCTGAGGGCGGCGGCTGGTCGGTTGCAGAGTGTCTGAGCCACCTAAATGTACTCGGTGAGCAGCTTCTTCCCCGAATAGAACAAGCCGTTGATCAGGGGCACAATCAGGGCAGATATGGGGCTCCCCCTTTTCGGTACGGGATGATAAGCCGGCTATTCATACAAGCAAACAGCCCATCCCCGCAAAAGAAAATTAAAACCATGAAATCCTATAACCCGCTACCAGTTGATGAACTTAATAAGACCTCTGTTATCAGTACATTTGTTGATTTACAGGATGGTTTCCGGATTCAGGTGGAAAAAGCAAACGGTTTGGATTTGAAAAGAATCAAAGTAACCTCTCCGGCTCTTCCTTTGCTTCGTTTAAGCCTGGGAGCGTGGTTCGCCGCAACGGTTGCCCATGAAAAGCGGCACCTTAAACAAGCCGAGCGGGTAGTGGAGGAGATTTTGTAAAAGCGGCAATTTTAGTTTATGGCTGATTGTAAAAATCATGGTTTTACCCCCGACCGGCGCTTGAGTTGATAGATATGAACACCTCTTGACAAAAAAACCGGTACCTGATGCGGGATCAGATACCGGTCTGTCTGTATTTAAGCTAACTATCGATTTTATTTAACCAGCATCATTTGCCGGCTGTCCACAAAATCCCCGGCCACAATACGGTAAATGTAGGTTCCGCTGGACAGGTTGGATGCATCAAAACGGACTTCATAGCGTCCGGCATTTTGTGTCTCATCAACCAGGGTCTGTACGTGCTGCCCCAGCACATTGTACACTTCCAGGGTTACCCGGGCTTCTTCCGGAAGATCATAGCTGATCTGTGTATCCGGGTTGAAGGGGTTCGGGTAGTTATTATTCAGGGCGAACTTTTCCGGAATGTCGGCTTCTACCGGAGCTGAAACCGGTACATTCAGTGTTTGTGAAGGTTCACCGATGTTATTGTGCTGATCGAGTCCGGCCACTGCATAAGATGGGTTGCCTTCCTCCGGTTTGTCTATAGCCAGGGTAGTTTCGCTGGTGAAAGCTTCGGGGTCATCAAGGTCAATATCCCCGTTCTCATCAACTTTGAATAACAGATACCCATCCATATTCGGATCATCCAACGGCTCCCAGGAAAATACGATCTGTTCTTCTTCCTCATCAGCCGTAAATCCGGCAACCTGACCCGGCGGGATGTTGTCCTTGGCATATCCGCTTTCGGTGTTGGATCGCGCTACAATACCGGCATCGGAATCATAGGCTGTGAGGCGGAATGTGAAGGTGTTCTCATCTGAAGGGTCTTCACCGGTCGGTTTTGTTACCGGAACCGCGACTTCGATACGGTCGGCCAAATCCTCATCATACTTGATGATTTTGCCGGTTGAGATCCATTCTCCATCGTCTTTACGTTGAACATCCAGCTCATTGAAAAGCTGATTCCCGTTTTGTTTTGCTTCTATCAGCGCACCTCCGTACTCAAGGATTACCCAACCTCCATGATCTTCCGGTCGATCGGATACATCGTGAAGAACGAGCGCATCAGGTATGGAAAAGCGGTAAACGCGGCTGCTTCCGGCCATATCGTTGCCGTCATCTACCTGGGGCAGAATAACATCATAACTTCCGGCGGAGGTAAAGTTACCTATCGCATTGTAGGCATCAACATTAATGAAGTTATTGTGCGCTCCCAGATTTGCATCCTGATTTGGCGCTTCCAGTACATATTTTTGCACCGGATCTGATTGTCCTTCAGAGATCTGCATAATTAATGCATTGGTAAACGGGCTGCCGCTGGTTGCATACATTAATCCATCGCGTTCACCAAATACCCCCGGCACCATCTCCAGACTACCCAAAGAATTGAGCTGGTCCGGCATTTCACCGGGATTAAGTGCGTCAAAAGGAATATCCACTATCTGATCCGGCTCCTCATCCAAATCTTCACCACCGTAATAGATGTGTATCTGCGGATCTCTTCCCTCTTCATTGACTGTGAATGGTTTTGTAACGATATCGTTGATGCCGTTGCCATTGAAGTCTCCGGCGGCAAGAGAAATCCCGAATATTGCTGAACCCTCCATGTAATCATGTTCCAGTATCAGATCGGGTTCAGTATAATCGGCGCCCTCCTCACCAAAAAAGACGGCCACCGTGTTTTCATTATCAAGTAAAAAACTGCTAACGGCGAAATCCGGATTTCCGTTACCGGTCACATCACCCAGTGCGCTTAACCGTGAACCGTCGACTCCCGGGATGCGGATGTCCGGCTCTGATGAAATCGAGCTGCCACCGTGGGTGATATATACTTTTTCATCCAGCGGCTCTTCATCTGTGCGTGCCATTGGCGCTGCATAGAGTAAATCATCGGCGCCGTTTCCGTTGAGATCACCGATATTTCTGATATTGCTGATGTAGGCTCCGGTAATTTCAACATCGGCATCAAGCTGATCAAAACGAATAATATGATCGGCATCGCCGGCCAGCAGGTCAACTCCATCAAGATCGGTACCGTAGACAATGTGAACACCATTGTATTCAACATTTTGGTCGGCACTCTGACGGTTGCTGCCCACGGCAAAGGCGATATCTATGTCACCATCTCCATTAAAATCACCGGTTTCAATGGCCGATACTAAGTGGAAGGGTGTCTCGATTTCTATGTCGGGGGAATCACTTATCGACTCGCCGCCGTAGTATATAGCAACCCGCTCTTTTCCGGCAGTGTAATGCTGGAAGGCCACATCATCATACCCGTTATCATTGATGTCACCCAGGTTAACTGTTCCTTGAACACGGTCGCCGGAGTATGTATCAATATCAATTGATGCGATTTCATAATCATAATTCTGATCTTCGTCACCAATCAGATAGACCCGGCCAAACTCATCATCATCCCGGAATGAAAAGATATAATCATCAATTCCATTACCGCTTATATCCCCGTAGCCGGGATACGCCGGATAGGTTGCACCACTAATACTAACATTATCTACGGGAAAGCTCAGCGCTTCGTCTTTTGGAAGTTCGCCCTCCCAGTCGCTTAGGTTGTCCGGGTTATACGCAATATAGATATCATCCTCATCCTCGAAGATCATATCTTTTTGGCCGCTTCCGTCAATATCTCCGGCTATATGACCGGGAGAGGTCTTAAGCATTCCGCTGGTCGGGTAGGCTCCCATATCCATATTATATTGCAGGAAACCAACTCCGTCGGATCCATAAGAAATTACCAGCTCCGGAACCGGGTTATCGGTAAAATTGGCAGCCAGCATATTCGGAAATCCTGAGCTTTCTTCCATTTCAGATTCCTGCAGAACTTCCTCCTCACCATCCGCATCAATCTGATAAATGGTCAGCCAATCCTGTACATTTGCCTCTCTTGACAAAACAGCGACTTCCATTGTTCCATCATCAACCGTTTCAACAAGGGCGACTGAAAACACCGGAAAATCGGTGCTGATTGTAGTGGCGGTAATATCTTCCGGATCTTCCGCCCCGAAAATGATCTTGAAATCCAGTGTGTTTTGCGAATAGGTGACGATATCGTCATATCCGTTACCATTAATATCTCCAAAGGAGCGATACAGGGGGCCGGTTTCAATGTTGTGAGATTCCCCGGTATCCGTATATCCGTCATCAGATCCGGTAAAGAAATGGAATTCCGTTCGATCTTCGTCAGTCGCGAAGGCATCGTTATATCCGTTGCCATTCATATCACCAACCGGGATCAATTGATCATATTTCAGCTGGTCGTGTGAAGAAGAGTAATTTCCTCCTTCAAAAAGAACCGTTTTTCCAACGAGATCTTCCAGTGCACCGGTCCGTTCATCTCTGGCTGTGGCACTTAGGATCATATCCGCCTGATCATTCCCGGTTACATCGCCGGCATAATAGCCGACCGACATGAAATTGAAATTCAACTCTGGAGTTGGGTTTTCGTACAACTGCCAGGCTTGTTCTTCGGTAATGGAAAAATAATTTCCGGAAGAAACATTGTTTATGACGCTGCCAAAACGGTGCAGGTCTGTCTGTATCGTTCTGTCTGAACCCAAAGCTTCCTGTTCGGTTACTTTGGGATTATAATCCTCTGCAACTTGTGCTGAAGCAACACTTCCTGTTAGCAATACTGCAACAAAGCAACAGCTCAGTATCTGTCTATAGTCCATACGGTCATTCATTGGTTTTGGGGTATATTTGTAGCAAATTTTACCACACCCACTATACGTAATTGTGCCTTAATCCGGATCAAATGAATAACCGGGATCCCATCTCATACTTTTAAATCTCCCGGAAAGAGGATCGATCACTCCAAAAAAAATCGCTCATAACACGTGGCCGGGAATTGGAATATCCGCGCCAATCGTACCATGAGCGACTTTAAAAAATATACCTTATTGAAGGCGGGAGTTAATCACTCCGGTCAAATCTCATATCATAAACCCTTCCGCGGCCAAGACTAAACTGCTCTACCTCGCCGGCTTCATTGCGGTGAAATCTAAGAGTTCCAACCCCTCCTGTGAAAGCATCGGTATAAGCCGGCTCAACTTCAAAAGTACTGCCGGGCCGGCGGTGAAGGGTAAGTTTGTCTTCACCGGCCTTTATAGTAAACTCGGTTTCGGCGTCTTCACTGTAAAAAGTTCCCTCAAAGTCGGTTAGCTCATCATTTGACGGATTAAACTCCTCAACCGGTTTCAAAACGCCTTCTTCATAGCCCTCAACCAGTACCTGTATAGCTCCTTCATCATTAAAAACAAAGTGCCGATCGGCTGCTCCAACACGGAATTTTTGAGAGGACTTCGGGGTCAATACGGTACCGTTATCAATCTTCAGTGTATCATCTTCGACTTCCAGACGGGTTACATTTCCGTTCAGGGGATTTTTAAACATACCGGCCCGTTCTTCAAGATCAGCTTGAGATAGCGAGATACCTTCCGGCTCCGGCTCATCAGTTTCGACGGCTTCATCCGACAGAAACACTTCGGAGACTTGATCTCCCAAAGCACCGGGAGAAGCGTTGGTAACATTGCACAGAATTGCTACGGAGAGATGCTGTTCCGGATATCTTCTCAAAAATGCCCGATATCCGCTGGTGGCCCCGGTATGGCTGTAGAAATGCAGTCCCTGGTGAGTTCCCTCACGGATACCAAGTGCATAGTTATTTGTGCGACCATTATTGAGTTGTGGCATTTCATGCATGATTTCAACGAACTCCTCCCCGGCAAGCCGACCGGTATGCATAGCTTCATTCCAGATGTTCAAATCACCCACTGTGGTGAGCAGTCCGCCATTTCCGTGAATATGTTCGATGGGACGGTTGATTCTGACCGAATCGCTGCTGATAGCCGTATAAGCCGAGCTGCGCCCCTCGACAATTCTGCGGTAATCGTCACGCCAGTGCGTGTCATTCATTCCCAGCGGTTTGAAAATATTCTCAATTGAAAATTCGGCAAAGGAGTCGTCAATAATCTCCTCGATAATCAATACTGCAAGATTATAACCGGTATTACTGTAGGAATAAAAATCTCCGGGAGAGAAGTTTAGCCGTGTCTGCCGGCTGATAATATCCAGGGTGTGGTCGTGGTTGTGGGTTCGTGCGCTACGGCCCCATCCGGAGATGGCCGCCACGCTTCCCCAGTCGCGCAATCCGCTGGTGTGGTCGAGCAGGTGGCGGATGGTAATGGTTTCCCCGTAATCCGGCACTTCGGGCACATAATCGCGGATGTCATCATCCAGGGAAAGTTTGCCTTCCAATTTAAGTAAAACGACAGCCGCCGCAACAAACTGTTTGGAAACTGAGCCGGCTTCAAAAATGGTGGAGGGAGTATTTGGTACCGGATGTTCGAGGTCCGCCATGCCGTAGGCACGTGAGAAAAACTGATGACCATCCCTGCTCACCGACACTGCGCATCCGGGATAATCTTTGCGATCCCAATCGGCGAATATTTCATCCACCTTTTCGGTTTTCTGCGTCATATCCGGCACCGAATTGTTCCCGGAGTTCTCATCAACCGTCGTTTCCGCCGTTGCCTTGCATTGAATCAACAAAAAACTCAGCAGAAAAATCGTAACCATTGCATGCTTCATATTCCAGCCCATCATCATTTGTCTGTTATCTGTGTGGATATTTAGATGATAACCATCCGTCCTAACTTGCAATTATGCAGCTTAAAATGCAATACTGGTCCGAAATGGCTGATCCCATTATTTTATAAAAAGAAGTGAACCATTTAGCAAAACCGATAATTACACGATTTCCTCGATCACATCTTCAATCAGAAAAAACCCCTGTTTTTGCTGATGAAGCCACAAGGCTGCACGCAGCGCGCCGGCGGCGAATCCATCCCGGGAGCGGGCTTTGTGGGAGATTTCAATATCATCGAATTCGGAGATGATTTTCAGGTGGTGTTCGCCGAAGATACTGCCGATCCGCTGGGAGGTAACATAAAA
>SLQI01000326.1 GCA_007131535.1 Balneolales bacterium
TATTGATCAATGACGCTCAGCAGCCGTTTTGAATAGGATTCGGAAGTGTATGACGTTGCCGTTTTTTTAGCATTTTGTCGGAGTTTATCCCGATACGATTGGTCAGTACCGAGGGTGGTGATGGCTTCGGTAAGCCTGGCGGGATCCTTGACGGGAACGATGAGGCCGTCATGCTCATGGGTTATCACTGAACCCGAATTCGGCGTACAGATAACCGGGAGCCCGGCTTGCATAGCCTCGTAGATGACCGTAGCCGATCCTTCACAGAGACTGGGAAAGACGAAGGCATCCGCAGAGTCCATCATACGGTGTATTTGCCCCCGCTCAACACTCCCCGCAAAGGTAATGGAATGATCTCCGATCGATTCAGGTTGATTCGGGAGGTCGCTCACATCTCCGGCTATGGTAAGATGAATTTTGAGTTCCGACACGAGCTGCAATGCCTCAAATAACCAGGGCAGTCCTTTTCGGATGCCCCCGTGACCGGCAAAAAGCAAGCGGAACGATTCTGGTTTATCAGGCTGATTTATAGTTTGTTCTTCGTATGGTGATGGCGGTGTGCCATACGGAACAACTTCAATTTTATCTTCATCAACACCGTGCCGTACCAGCGCTTGTTTGACGAAGTCTGAGCCGCAGACTATGAGATCGGCCAGTTGCCACTCTCGCCGTTCGCGTTCTTCGTAGATGCGGTTCCACTCATCGTCGGGCCAGTGAAGTCCGTTTTGGCGGAACTCTTCGGCGAGCAGACGTTTTTGCTCAATCCTGGGAACAAGCGTCTGCTCGAGGATTTTAAAGCGGGATTGCGCCCCCGGTGATTCAAACCACTCAAGGGAGGCTGAATTAAATCCATAACAGGCCGTGGCATTTTGATCACTTTGCGCGGCCACCCAACCGGCAAACCAGCGCCCCATTTGTACAAACCGGCGAATACGCTCCGCCTCGGAGTCAGCTCGCTGCAAATCCAGCGCATACCGCACCCCTCTGATCGGGCAGCTTTTAACGCGGGATGAGGGGATATCGGGATGAGACCGGCCCGATATTCTGCTGAAGCCGTTGAGCCGGCTCAAAGTCCGTGGCAGGAAAGGTTTTAGTCTCGGATACCACAGATCGGTATAGAAACGATTCAGCCGTTCCGCTTTGGCTAAGCCGGCAGGAACGGCGTAATGCATGCGTGCCCCGAGCTGGGCAACATCAAGTCGTTGAGGTGATCGGGTAGTACTCAACGTCGCGGATTGCTTCACCGTGTTGCAATTTCATCAATGAAGTATCCCACATTCGGCAGGAGACTTCGCGGTCTGCGTTTTGCTCAAAGTAACTGCGGGCATTGTGGCCCTGAGTTTCCCGGAGGACCGGTTCATGCAGTAAGCGCTCAACCGTATCAATGATATCTTCTACTTGTCCCGGCTCACAGACAAAGCCACATTCACCGGCTTGGATATCACCGGCGTTATCGCTTTCTTCCGGACCGATAAAAATGATGGGCCGTCCGCTTGCCATGTATCCATAACACTTCCCGGGAACGGCCATGCCTGCAAATTCAGGCCGCAGGGAGAACCAGTGGACATCAGCTTTGGCCAGGGAACGGCTCAGTTCATGCCGATCCACATAAGGCATAAAAGCGACGTTTTCAATTTCCTCCTGCTCAACAAAGGAGGTCAGCTCCTGCTTCCGGGGGCCGTCACCTGTAAAAGTGAAACCGACCTCCGGATGATTTTTAAACGCCTTCATCACCTGGCAAATCTCATCGAAACTGTGAACCAGCCCCATATTGCCGTTGTAGTTAATGATGAAGCGGTCTTCAAGATGATCGGGTACATCTACGCGGGATTGGCCGTTGTTCATCACTGCGATTTCGTTTTTGTCACTCCAAATCGGGATTTCGCTCACATTTCCGGCATCCACACCATACTCATCGGTTAGCCGCTGTGTCATATACGGGCCAAGGCTCACTATCATTGAAGCCTGCCGGTAGCTGTACCGGTTCAGTTTATTGAGAAGTCTTGCCGTGATTGATTTTTCTTTCATCATCCCGAGGGCGATTTCGGCATCCGGATGCAAGTCCATAGACCAGATGATATGGCGGGTGGCCTTGGGCAGTGTGGCCAGTGTACCAACCAGGCCGAGCATAGGCGGAGTGGTGAGCGTGCAGATCATATCAAACCGTTTTCCGGTGATTAGCCGGATAAAACTGATCAGGAAAAAACTCAAATAATCAATCATCCGGCCGAGGTTGGATGTACGCCCGAATGAGGTGGCCCGAAGGCGGTGAATATGGACGCCATTATGAAACTCATAATGCGGCGCTTTCATCATGCCGCTCAGATAGTGTCCTCTGCTGCAGTATACATGAACGTCATAGCCCTGAGCCGCAAGATGCTCGCACAAATCTGTGAGGTTTTGCGCGGTTGCGGCAACATCCGGATAGTAATGTTGATTAAGAAAAGCTATTGAAGTAGCCTTTACCCCGTTATTATTCTCCATGAAATCATTATTTCGCCTTTTTGGAAGCCTCTACCGCGAGCCGGTCTACCCGGTTATTCCTTTCATCGTCAGCATGACCTTTTACCTTAAACCAGGATACGTTGTGTGGTTTCATCGCTTCCAGCATTTCCAGCCACAAGTCCTGATTTTCCACCGGGGATTTATCCGCTTTTTTCCAGTTTCGTCTCTGCCACCCGTCGATCCAACCACTGTTAAACGCATTAACGATGAGGGCTGAATCGCTGTAAATCTCTACGTCACAAGGTTTTTTAAGAGCTTTCAACGCTTCGATTATCGCCTGCATCTCCATACGGTTGTTGGTAGTATGGGAGGCGCTGCCACTGATTTCTTTTTCTTTCCCGTTCCAGTCGAGCAGGGCGGCCCAGCCTCCAGGACCCGGATTACCACTGCAAGCTCCGTCGGTATAAATTCGTACTTTAGGTAGTGACATGCCAGCGGGCAGGTTCCTGTAAATTCCTGTTAAAGTTTTTAGTTGCCGTTACCACAGCCTCCGTCCATGATTGACTGCTGTTTTTATGTGCCTCTATTATGCCGCGGCTAACCGGTATCAATGCTTTACAGCGATATCGGTTTATGACATCGATCAGTTCATCCGGATTTCCCTGCTGCGCACCAATACCCGGTGTGAGCAAATGCGATTGCGGAAAAGCCTTGCAGACGGCATCGGCATCCCGGCTGTGTGTAGCCCCGACGACCATACCGACCTGCCCCTGAACCTCACCGGACAGCCCGTGCAATTGATCGGCAATTTCCTCACAGAGAAAACGGCCGTTTTGCAGACGCTGCATGAAAAAATCAGAAGCCCCGTCATTAGAGGTTAAAGTAAGAATATAACAGGCTTTTCGGTAATCCTCCAAAAAAGGGCGAAGAGTATCCTTACCCATTAGCGGAGATAGGGTTATGGCGTCGAAATTCAGGTGGTCGAAAAAAGCTTCTTTATATTTCAGTGCGGTATGCGGTACATCCCCCCGTTTGGTATCGGCAATGGTTACGATGTGTTCCGGAATACGACGGGTTATCTTTTCCAGCAACTCAAATCCCGCTGAGCCCCAGGCCTCGTAATATGCCGTGTTTAGTTTGTAAGCGGAAACAAAAGGAGCGGTGAGCTCAATCAGCTTTCCGCAGAATACTTCAAGGGCTTCGACGGGATCGGAATGAGCGCTTTTTAATGCCTCCGGTAGTGTTTCGTACACGGGATCAAGTCCAAGGCAAAGTGGTGCGCCGCATTGCCTGACAGCTTCGGCCAGTTTATCGCTGTAGTTCATCGGGTATGTTTACCTATTTTACCCGGACTTTCTTAACTTTAGGGGCAGAATTTACTTATTGATCCGGCAGCCCGAACAGTAACAGGAATGCCGGCAAAGTAAAATCCGAATGATTACTAAAGCGTCCGGTTGCATTGGGTTTTCTTCAGTTGTAACAGGGCAACGAAAATAAGCTCAAAAACAGACAGTTGTCGGGTAAATTTTTGTGGTATCAAAATTAAGTCTGTACCGACTGTACCAACGGGGTCAAAACTTTAAGCACTAATCATGCATCAGAAGCTGTTTGTAACTTTTTGGAGTGAATTTAAAACATGGCCTGACCGGCTAACTATAATCTGGAAATCTACATGAGTTGGTTTGAAGACTGGTTCGACAGTCCGTTATATGACGCGTTATATGCTGACCGGGATCGACGGGAGGCTGAACAGACGGTGGATCTGATTACTCACTATTTGCCAAAGATCAAGTTTAATTCCTTACTCGATCTTGGGTGTGGACGGGGGCGCCATGCTATTGCCCTGGCTGAGCAGAACTACCGGGTTACAGGAATTGATTTGTCTCCCAAATCAATAGAAGCGGCCCGTGAACAAGCCCATAAGAAGGAGTTTGGAGATAAAGTCACATTCCACATCGGTGATATGCGGGAACCGCTTGATCAAACATTCGATGCGGTACTGAACCTGTTCACCTCCTTCGGTTATTTTGAAAGCGATGACGAGAACCAAAAAGTGATACGCAATATGTCGGCCATGACTCGCCGGGGAGGTCGGGTGGTTATTGATTTCCTGAACGCGGATATGGTTACATCAAACCTGAAACCCGAAGAAGAGGGCAGCCTGGATGGCGCGGATTACAGCATTCGCAGGTATCTCGAAGATGATACGATCGTTAAGGAGATCACCTTTCACAAGACCGGGGATCGCAGAACAGTACGATTTGAGGAGCGGGTAAAAGCGTACAGAAGGGATTGGTTTGAACAGGTACTGCAGGCCCACGGGCTTAAAATTCTCGACGAGTTCGGGTCCTACGACGGCAAACCCTTCGTACCGCAAAGCAGTCCGAGACTGATTCTTATTTCCGAAAAGGAATAACTCATCATTTAATGCTACGGCACTACAGCAGTATACAAACCGGTGGATGGATCTGTTTGCGTGGAGGCATAGTTGTCTTCATCATGCTGCTGTATCTCAATTCAGGTGTTGCCGGGCAGGCTTTTGAAACCGTTAATGACGATTGGTTCGATGCCGGGCAGGAGTGGTATCAGCTGGTGGTGAATGAGGACGGGGTTTATGAAGTGGATATACAGGAGCTGATTCAATCGGGTTTTCCTTCGGACCAGGTGGATACGGATCGGCTGCGACTTTATCATCGCGGAGAGGAAATCCCGGTGGAAATCGAAAAAAATGAGGCGGGCTCCACATTACAGCCGGGCGATAAGTTCCGCTTTATCGGACGCCGGAATACCTCGGAAAATGAACTGTGGGCCTACGGATATGATGAGGATAACCAAAGCTCATCATGGTTTTCCAACTATACCGACAACTCATATTATTGGGTCACCTGGAGTGAAACCGGCACCGGCAAGCGGTTTGAGGAGTTTGATGAACCGCTGGTTGAATCAACATTAGAGGGATATCGCGATACGGTTCATGTGGAGCGGGAAAATACCAGCTATTTTCTCGGGTACGGTCCCGAAGCGGAATTTCCGGTGATTACCGAAGCCGAGGGGTTTTACTGGAGAGAAATCAACCTGAGAAATCAAAGCCGGGTAAACCGGCAGGAAGATATTAATTCACCCGGACTGCTGTTGTCGGATTCGCTGATTACATTCCGGGCTCAGTTCGCGGCGCGAAGCGTTGGCGACCGCACCGTCCGGCTGGATGTGATGCACGATCGCGGCGGGCAGATCAGTTATCATCCACTCGGACAAAACAGCTGGAGCGGCCAGCAGATGGAGTCAGTTTCGGGTACCCTCGCTCCCGGACGACTCATCGATCTGGACGAGTTGGATATCCGGCTGAGCGTCTTTAACGACAACAGCAACCGCTCTTCTACCAACACCATTTTTCTGGACTGGCTGGAGGTAACCTATTTTCGCGAGTTTTCATTTGAAAGCAGCGGTAACCAATATTTTTTTTCTACGGCTGTCGACGGTAATTCTTCCATTATATTTAATGATGAATTCAGCTCCGGTGAGTCGGTACGTGTCTATAATGAGTCGGCCGGCATGGTATTCCATGGCAGGAAGGATGGGACGCAGCGCGGTTTTCTTAATCCGATACCAACACCGGAAACCCAGAGGTATGCGGCTGTGAGAGGGGAAAACTATCGGAACGTCCCGGCGATTCAGCGATACACCGAGCCAAGGGATCTGTTCAGTGAAGCCAATTCCGGGGAATATCTGATCATCACCCGGAATGTATTTAAGGAGGAGGCCGAACGCTATGCCGACTATCGCAGCCGACAGAATGGTTTTGAAACAAACGTGGTGGATGCTACTGATATCTACAATCAGTTCGGGTACGGGGCGCCCAAGCCTATCGCCATACGCCGGTTTTTGTTTTACGCTATGGAAAACTGGCAGCATCCCCCCGAACATGTATTTATTCTGGCCGATGCCTCGCAGCAATTCCGAAACTCTTCGATTCGCGAATACGAAATCCCCTCATTTGGTCACCCCGCCAGTGACTCGTGGTTCAGCATGAACTATCTGGGCGGGGATGACTGGCGCATTCGGATACCGGTAGGGCGGCTGACGGCACGCGATCCTGAGGAGATCAGCGATTATCTCGACAAAGTTCAACAGTACGAAGCGGACCGGGCCACACTGGAGCGATGGGAAAAGAGGGTGGCTTTGCTCAGCGGGGGAGCAGTCCGGGATGGGGATGATGGTGAACAGGAGCTGTTGTATAGCATCAACCGGGAATTGGCGCAATCTGCCGCGAACTCGCAAATTGCGGCAGATACGGTTTTATTCCGAAAAGAAGGCGACCAGCCATTAGACGGTACCAGCCGCCGGGAACTGACGAATGTGATTGATGACGGTACGGTTTTGATGCAGTTCTTTGGACATTCTTCTCCTGATTCCTGGGATTTACTGACCGACAATCCCGAGAATTTTAATAACCACGGTCGTTCCACCGTGGTTCTATCACTGGGATGTTATTCCGGATTATTTACCGAGTCCCGGGATCGCATTATCAGTGAAGAGTTTGTCTATGCGGAAAATGCGGCAGTAGCATATATCGGAGGCACCGGGCAGGGCTATATCAACTCATTGAGCCGCTATTCGGAGTATTTTTATGATGCGATTTTTCAGGAGCAGGTCCATGCTCTCGGGGATATCAACCGGCGAGCGGTGGATCGTATGCTCGCGCGTAGTACGATACTGGATGACCGGGATCTGGCTTTGATGCAGAACACCATGCTGCTCGGCGATCCGGCAATAGAACTCACTTTTCCCGACAAACCGGATTATACATTCGATTCCGAAGCGGTCCAGGTGGAGCCGGACCCGACTAACCTGGCTGATTCCACGATGGAAGTAAATGTCAACATCCGTAATCTCGGAGTGCGGACCGATCAGCGTGTGGATGTCCAGCTGCGGCATACGAATCCGGAGCAGCAGCAATCCGATTATTTTCAGCCCCTTGATCCGGTGGCCCGTACCGGCAGTGTGACGTTTGATCTGCCGCTGACCGAAGATGATGCCGGCCGGCATGATTTTGAGTTTCTAATAGACCCGGAACTTCTTTTGGATGAATTCAGCCGGGCCAACAACGAGCTGGAAGCCAACCACCAGGTATTTTCCACCGGCCTTGATATTCTTCACCCTTTGGACGAGGCCATCTTAACCGAACGCACGCCGGAATTTTATGCAAGCAGTCCCACAGCGGACGAAGGGCAGACCTATGAATTTCAGCTCGATACGACGGCGACATTTTTTGCTCCGCTTCAGCCCACGGATCTGGTTCAGTCGGATTCTTTGACCGTACCCTGGCAGCCGGACCTGGAGCTCGAACACGGTAAAACGTATTGGTGGCGAGGCAGGGTAGACCGCCCGGATGCTGAAGATAACTGGCGGCAGGCAAGTTTTTATGTAGATACAACGCTTACCGGTAATTGGTGGCATCAAAACAGAGATCACTTTTCGGAAAATGAGACCTCCCCTTCCATGCGGTATGATGACCGGGTTCAGGAGTTTTCGTTTGAACCGGTCAATATGGAAATTACCGCATCGACTAATACCTGGACGCATTCCCGGGAGACAGAAAACCATGATTTCCCTGCATCCATATTTGTGAATGGCGTTGAATTTGCCCGGCTCAATATCAGTTTTCATGTTATGGTGATTGACGGAAATACCGGGGAGATCACCCTGGATCAGCATTATGATCTGCATGCCGGTCAGTTTACAAATCCCGGCGCCGAGAGCCGTCAGGCGTTTATTAATGCCATCAACAACATCAATGACGGAGATTACGTGGTGATGCGCGTTCGGAACTTCCGGCTGGTCCAGGCTACGGCAAGGTTGATGGATCAGGAATTGATGGATGCTATACGCTCTGTGGGGGGATTTAAGGCCGGGGGCGGCGTTGACGGGGAGAGTCCGACACAGCTGCAAACCACCGATGGCTACATCTTGTTCGGAAGGAAAGGGGCGGAGGAACCGGATGAAGTTTCGGAGTATATACTGCGCACCGGTATGATGGAGGCGGATACGGTGTTTACCTTCAACGAGCCGGTGGGCGAAATGAGCAGCCCGAGGATCGGTCCGTCTCAGCAATGGGACGAGCTGGTTATGGAGGTTGATCATGCCAACCCCAACAGTTCGGTATTTGTTGATATTTATGGTCAGCGCGGGAAGAGGGACGAACCGGAATATATACGTACAGAGGGCGGGTTTGAAGATTCGGTGGCTGTGGATTTGCAGGATATTTCTGCCCGGGAATTTCCCTATTTGAAGATGTCGGCGCGGTTTGCCGATGAGTCGCGGCAGAGTACACCTCAGATGGATAATTGGAAGATTCGCTATGAACCGGTTCCGGAACTGGCGCTGGATCCCAACGAAATTTATGTGGAGTCGGATTCCATTGAGGAAGGATACAGTTACGATTTCGGCATGAAATTGAGAAACATAGGGATTACACCTGCCGAAAAAGCGGTAGTTTCGTTTACCGGCATATTTGAAGGGGAAATCCGTGAATTGAGCCGGGATACGGTAAAAACCGTTGAACCGGGGGAAACCCGGTTCGTGGAAACCAATGTCGAAACTTTGGGCCGCATCGGCACCCACCGGCTGCAGGTGGAAATTACCGAGGATTATCCGGATCTCTACCGCTATAACAACCTGTATAGCCACGAATTTGAAGTCATCAGCGACACCACGGCACCACGTCTTGAGGTGTTTGTAGATAACCAGTTTCTGCCGCCGGTGAGCCGCCCGATTACTGAAATCGATCATCCCGATCTGCCCTTCGTAAGCGCTGAGCCGGTCATCGACATCTATTGGGAGGACCCCAACCCTTACATCCGTATGGAGGACTCTACGCTGTTTGAAATTGAGTTGTTCGGCGGGGATGATGAATCCAATCCGAGAGTTTATGACGCCTCATCACCCGAGGTGACGTTCGAGCCGGCCGAACCGGAAAAAGGCACCAAAAATGAAGCCTACGTGCAGTTTCGCCCGAATCTTTCGGAAGCCGCTGACAGCGTCTACACCATGCGGGTAACAGCCAGGGACCAGAGCTTCAACACCGCCGAAGGAGAGGATGGGTTTCTGATGAGCTTCCGGGTATCCAATCAATCGGATATCCAAAGTTTTTATCCGTATCCGAATCCGATGTCCAATTTTACCACGTTTGCATTCAACCTGCAGGGTCACACCCCGGAGCAGGTGGATGACCTGCGGCTGCGGATTTTTACGCCCAGCGGTCAGCCGGTACGCACCTTCGACCTGCTGAACGAAGACTACAA
>SLQI01000168.1 GCA_007131535.1 Balneolales bacterium
AAAAAAGCCGTGGGACTGTTCAGGTCACACGGCTTTAGGATGATGTTGGAAATGAGATCTATGTGTTGTAGATCTGTGTGTGTTGGTTACTGTGGTTGGTTACAATAAGTGATAGCAAGGCTAAAAGATACGGCTGATAACCGGCGGTATTTTTTAGCCTTCAGATAACTCTGTGTACAGCCCGCCTTTTTTATTTATCCTCTTCGATGTATACGGAGTTTTGCAATCCGTAGTTTTCGATGAGCCTAACCATTAACCTGAATTAATTAATTTTATTTTTCAGGCGGTTCATCCCAACCTATTTAATGCAACACGATTCAGGTACGTGATCAAAAGAAGGAATTTCTGAGTGTTCCATAATAATTTTTGCTGAATTTTTTGTCTGAAAATAATATCATATTCACAGTTGATACTGTGACTTAATTAATAATTGTTTAATCACTCCAAATATACAAAGAATCAAAATGTTTTAAAAAAAATTAAAAGCGCTTCCACAATAATTTTTTGTACTTTTTTACAGTTTTAAGTTTAGATATTCTTGTCACTATTCCTCGTCTAAAAAACCTTCCAACGTACCGGAATAATACATCTTCCTGCACTCCAGCTTTTTACGATTGGTCGTACTTATATACAGCCATGAAATCATGAATTACACCACTAATACTCCTGTATCTTAAGCCACAAATAAATCGGAACCCGGTAAAGTATAGATGCAGCTGGCCAGGAGTACGCTTTAAGAGGCAGGCGCAGGATTAATTGCAGATTTGGGATTTGAATTATGAATTACGGATATTACACCCTATGCCTATGAAATCCCGCAGGCTTGCAAACAGTTTCAGCGCAAGGCTGTTCAGAAAGATTAGTGTGAGTACAGTATTTCTAAGTATGGTTGTTATTCTTTTGAACTCGATCCAACGAGGAATTACATGCGAGAGGCCTTTGCAAACCCTCATTGCATAATCACACTTTATCAGTCGAGGGCTTTGTAAACAACTTCTTATTTATTAATTAAATCTAAAACAGATAGATCGGATATGGCCCGACACACATTGAGCGAAGCTCAGGAAGATTATCTTAAACATATCCTGAAACTGAGCGAGTTTAATGATCAGGTCTCCACTCAGGCATTGGCCCGTGAGCTGGGGGTTAAACCGGCATCGGTTACCGGAATGCTGAAAAAACTGGCTAATGTAAACCTGGTACGATATAAACCCTATAAGGGTGTTGAACTCACGGAAGCCGGGAAAAAAATCGGTCTTGAAATTCTTCGCCATCACCGGCTGCTGGAACTTTATCTGGCCGATGTGCTGAACTACACCTGGGATGAAATTCACGAAGAAGCCGAGCGGCTGGAACATGTCATCAGTGAAAAATTTGAAGCCCGCATCGCCGAACAACTCGGACACCCTACCCACGACCCGCACGGAGACCCTATACCCAATGTAGATCTACAGTATCCGGAAGACCCTAACCTGACGCCCCTGACCGGAATAATTCCCGGTAAAAAAGTTTTGATCAAACGGGTAACTACACAGGATAGTGATGCTCTGAATTTACTCAGCAGGCTCGGGCTGCAGATTGACTCCGTCATCGAAATAGTCTCCAATGAACAGGAAGCTGTTCGAATTCATACTCCGGATGACCGCTTCCTGCTGCCCAATTCACTGGCGCGTCATCTCCTCGTTTTAGAACAAGAATCCTAATTACTTGATATCATGCCGGGATTTATAAAACATTTGTCCTTAGTCTTGCTTGGCGCCGTCCTTGCACTGATCATTGCGGCCTTTTTAAGAACCACCGAAGATGAGTTCGACCTTACCCACTTAATGCTGGAACAGGCAGAAAATCTTTTCGGTCTCGAGTTTGACTATGCCCAACGGGATTCAATGCTGCCCAATGTCGCCACCAATCTCAATAGTTACGAAAGCCTCCGCGAGTATCCCCTGGATAATGCCGTGCCTCCGGCTATGAGTTTTTCGCCGTTGATAACCGGCTACCAACCTGATCCCGTGGATAAACCCACAAACTGGCAGATTCCCGGCGATGCCGATTTACCGGATGATCACGATGAACTTGCCTACTACTCCATTGCTGAGCTTGCCTCACTGATCCGCCAGGGGAAAATCACTTCCGAAGAGTTGACTCGCTTTTACCTTGATCGTCTGCAAAAACATGATCCGGAGTTGAAAGCCGTCATCACTTACACTGATGAGCGAGCGCTTGAAAAAGCCCGCAAGGCTGATGAGGCTTTGGAGCGCGGTGAGTATTACGGCCCCCTTCACGGCATTCCCTACGGGATCAAAGACCTGTTTGCCCTTGAAGGATACCCCACCACCTGGGGTGCCGCTCCGTTTAAAGATCAGGTTCGGGATGAAACCGCAACGGTAATACAGAAACTTGATGAAGCCGGCGCCATACTCGTTGCAAAACTGACCACAGGCGCCCTGGCATGGGGAGATGTCTGGTTTGGCGGAAAAACCCGGACTCCCTGGGATACTACTCAAGGCGCAAGCGGATCATCCGCCGGATCTGCCGCCGCAACAGCTGCCGGTCTGGTACCCTTCACCATCGGAACTGAAACCCTTGGCTCTATCGTCTCACCGTCCACCGTCAATGGGGTAACCGGGCTGAGGCCGACTTACGGCAGAGTCAGCCGGTATGGGGCCATGGCCCTTAGCTGGAGTATGGACAAAGCCGGACCCATTACCCGGTCGGTTGAAGATGCCGCTATCGTCTTTGAAGCTATCGAAGGCCGGGATGAAAAAGACTACACTACTGTTGATTTTCCTTTTCACTTCGACTACCGTGCCGACCTGGAAGGGGTTCGTATCGGCTATCTCGAATCCGCTTTTGATCTGGATTACGCCAATCAAGAGCGAGACTCCCTTGTACTTGCTCAGCTGGAGGATCTCGGTGCGGAGTTGGTCCCGTTTTCACTTCCTGAAGTGCCTTTTTCCAGCCTTTCTTTTATTCTCAATGCCGAGGCTGCTGCCTCGTTTGATGAGCTTACGCGTTCCGGCAGAGACACACTGATGGTACGCCAGCAGCGGAATGCATGGCCTAATGTTTTCCGGGCCTCCCGTTTTATTCCGGCAGTGGAGTACATCCAGGCCAACCGCGTAAGAACAGAACTCCTGCATAAACTCAATGAAACCATTGAGGATTTTGATCTATACGTTACCCCGGCATTTGCCGGCGGAAATCTGCTAACCACCAACCTCACCGGTCATCCATCGGTCGTAGTGCCGAACGGATTCAACGATGACGGGATGCCGATGAGCATAACCTTCACCGGGAAATTGTATGATGAAGGGGAATTGATGAGTACAGTGGCTGCATGGCAGCGCAGCACGAGCTACCATACCAGACACCCCGATGGATTTTAAAATCTGATAACTCAAAGCTGCCTGCGCCCTCCGCCGGACAGCCGATCTTTCGAAATTGTAATTTTATCACACGGAACCGAAATAAATTCAGCCGGTTATGTTTTTTGTGTTTGATATTGAATCCGTACCAGATACCGATCTTCTGAGACAAGTAGTCTCTGATGCTCCGGAAGATGAAGAGAAGTTACTTGAAAAAGCCTCCGAAGAGCTTACCCGTAACAACTCGGGATTCCTGCCGCCGATGTACCATCGAATGGTTTCGTGGGTGGGCTTGTGGATCCAGAATACCGGAGAACCCCGCCAGCAGGTAGCCTGGACGGGAGAAAATGAAAAAGAAGGGCTGGAGCAGCTCATCGAATCCCTGCAAGCCTATAAGGATTTCGGTCTGATCCACCATAACGGACGCGGTTTTGATCTGCCTTTGCTTACCTACCGGGCCATGAAATACGGCATTCAACTACCTCTGCGGCTGAACCGGCACGAAATCCGCTACCGGTACAGTAAGGAAAATATTGATCTGATCGATGAATTCAGCAACTACGGCGCGAGCTCCTGGCCAAAACTCAAGCACATCGGCGCATTGATAGGCATGCCGGTAAAACTCACCGGTGAGGGTGGCGAGGTGCATACCATGTTCAAAAACGGAGAACTCGATCGTATCGAACGCTACTGTTATGAGGATGTAGTAGCAACCTACCTGATCTGGCTGCATCTCAAATACACCATCGGGGAAATGACGACCGAACATTTCGAAAACCTCAAAGGCAGAGCGCTGCAAAAGTTATATGAGATCCAGAAAATGGACGAAGATGGTGAAAAGAAGGTAGATAATGACGGAGAAACAGAAGGCGACGAAGAGTAATACCCCTGCCATTCTGTTGATATTTTTTAACCGCGTATTCACTCGATTGAAACACAGATTTATGTGACGGACCTGTCCGCAATGAACGAAATATAAATAGCCCACCACATATACAGCCGGGGACGACCTCAGTGCAACCCCGGGCGGATTGACACACTGATCACTGCTCACTGCTCACTGCAAATTATCAGGTGATCTGAGTATTATCCTCTATCACCGAATCTTTGGGTATGACCACAACTCCATCGACGACCGAATAATTTTCATGGTGCTGATCCTCCAAATGGGGTCCACCCTGTATTACCACATCATTACCCACCCGGCAGTTTTTATCAATTATGGCATGTTCAATCCGGCATCGCTCCCCGATGCCAATGGATGGTTTATCAGCCGTACCTTTTAGGGCTTCATAATCAGGATAAAAATCATTACCCATGATTATCGATTCACTTATAACGCTTTCAGAACCAATCTGCGAACGAATCCCGACAATTGACCGCTCAATGTTGCTGGCCTCCACTATCGATCCTTCCGCAACGATGGACCGATTAATCGTTGTACCGGAAATTTTAGATGCCGGGAGTAGTCGTGCCCGAGTGAAAATCATTTTGTTCCGGTCGTACAAATCAAACCGCGGCAGCTCGTCGGTTAGCTCGAGGTTGGCTTCATAAAAGGATTTAATCGTACCGATATCCGTCCAATATCCATCATAACTGTAGCTGATGACCTTGTAATCACTGGAGATCGCATTCGGGATAATCTCTTTACCGAAATCAGTAGCCTCGGGCTGCTTATCAAAAAGTTCATACATCGAATCCTTGTTGAACACATAGATCCCCATGGAGGCAAGGTACTGCCGCCCTTCAGCTTTTAAATTTTCATCTACCTCCGATTCCAGACCCTCAAGCTCATCGCTGCCGGGTTTTTCAAAAAAATCAGTAATCCGGCCGTCCGGGTTGGTTTTCATAATGCCGAAGCCGGTTGCATCTTCGGCACTCACCGGAATAGTAGCAATCGAAATATCAGCTCCGCTGTCGTAATGGCGCTCAAGCATTTCCCGAAAGTCCATCTGATAGAGCTGGTCTCCGGATAAGATTAAAATGTGATCAAACTCAATATTGATCAGGTGATGAAATGATTGGCGCACTGCATCGGCGGTGCCCTGAAACCAGTGAGATGAACCCGGTGTTTGCTCAGCGGCAAGTATATCGATGAACCCCCTGCTGAACAGATCAAACTGATAGGTGTTTTTGATATGTCGGTTCAGAGAAGCCGAATTGTATTGGGTTAATACAAAAATTTGACGAATATCGGCATGCAGGCAATTGGAAATGGGAATATCCACCAGCCGGTACTTTCCTCCCACCGGTACCGCCGGCTTGGAACGTTGGCGGGTCAGTGGTTCCAGACGAGTACCTCTTCCCCCACCGAGAATAATAGCTAACGTATTATCAATCATATCATCAGAATCTGTTTAGTAGTTGCGTATACATTTTTTTGTACTCACCGGCTGAGCGTTCCCAGGAAAAATCGAGCCCCATGACATATCGCTGCAACTTTCGAAAGCCCGGCTCATCACCATATAAATATACCCCGCGCTGCAGTGCTCTTTCGGCATCTTCGAGCGTAAAATCACGAAAAGTAATCCCATAACCGGAGCTGTAATCGAAATCAATGACCGTATCCTTTAGTCCTCCAACTTCCCTGACTATCGGCAAAGTTCCGTAACGCATCGCATACATTTGATTCAACCCACAGGGCTCCACCCGGGACGGCATGAACATAAAATCCGACCCGGCATAGATCTGGTGCGCCAACGGTTCATTATAGGCAAAGCGAACCTTTAGCCGGTCCGGGTAGGTTTGTTCCAACTCTTTAAGACGAAATTGAATTTCCGGAACGCCGGTACCGAGAATGATGAAATTGGCAGAATCCTGACTCCCCAGAAACCGGTCCAGTAGGTCTGGAAGCATATCGGCACCCTTTTCCGCAACGAACCTGCCGATAAATGAAAACACCGGCATTTCAGGGTTGAGCCCGAGTTGACTGCAGAGCGCCGTTTTATTTGCGGTTGTACCTTTCTTATAGGAACGCCGGTCGAAATTTTCAGCAATCATCGGATCGGTTCGCGGATTCCAGACGTCGGTATCGATACCATTGATAATACCAATGGATTTCGGCCGCTCATGTGCAAATAAAGCCTCCAGCCCGTTACTGTTGTACTGCATCTCCTCCATGTAGGTTGGCGAGACGGTGGTCAGCTGCCAGCATGTACGCAGGCCGCATCCCAATGCATTGATTTTTCCGTCCCAATACAAGTATCCCTCTCCTTCGGGATCAATGACCGGAAACATCCCCCTTTTTTCTGGTCCGTACCACCCATGATACTGCGCATTATGAATCGTGAGCACTGAAGGTATTCCCGTAAACTCATGATAAGCAGGCGAGTGCGACATAAACATCGGCATAAATGCCGTATGATGATCGTGGCAGTGAATTAAATCCGGTTTTACTGAAAAAGATTTCAGCCAGTCCAGTATAGCCACCTGAAAACAGAGATAGCGTTCAAATTCGTCCCAATAACCATAGCCGCTTTCCGGATCCAAATAGATCCCGGGGCGGCTGAATAAGTGAGTTATCTCCACCACATAAAGCGGGAAACCAAGCTGATCGGTTTCTTCCTTTTGGATCTTATAGCCGATTTTATACCCTCCCGGTGAGATCACTCCCTCGTGAACCGTCTCAAAGTTATGATTCCTGATCCACTCAACATCATATTTCGGGATTACCACCCAGCTTTCAATATGGTGTTTTTTCAAAAATTTAGGTAGCGCCCCGACTACATCGGCCAGTCCGCCAACTTTGGCTAAAGGGTAGCATTCGGCACTCGCATGAATTACGTGCATAGATTACTACTATCGTTTATATGTTACCATTTTACCCGCGTCTGACCACATTATCCGGTGTTTTTTCCGGTAACAACAGAGGATTTCTTGAAATTTGATCTCCACGGATATCAAACAAACTTTCGTTGATAGGCTGTAAACCCGATTGACAAAATGTTAATTTGATCGAAACTCTGCCAATATTTTATCGTACCTTCACAGGTTGTTCTGATTTGATTACAATTTTAGAGCGAGTATAGTTTCATGAATGCTATAGAAGTACAATCCGTAACCAAAACCTTTCACAAAACCCGGGCGGTGGATGACGTCAGTTTTTCAATTCCGCAGGGGGTGATATACGGCTTGCTCGGACCCAATGGCGCCGGCAAAACCACCACTCTGCGAATGATCAACTATATCATCGTTCCGGATGAAGGCCGGGTTTTGATTGAAGGAACTCCGGTTTCCCACACCACACAGGAGTGGATCGGCTACCTGCCGGAAGAGCGCGGCCTGTATAAGAAAATGAAAGTCGGCGAGCAGCTGATGTACCTGGGAAGATTGAAAGGCCTGTCTGCCGCCGAAGCGCGAGAGCAGATCGACTACTGGCTCGACCGCTTCGATGCCCGAGGTTGGAAAGACAAAGAAGTCGGAGAGCTTTCCAAGGGGATGCACCAGAAAATTCAGTTTATTTCCACTATTCTTCACGACCCGCAAATCTGTATTTTTGACGAACCATTCAGCGGTCTTGATCCCATCAACAGTGAAACCCTTAAGAAAGTAATTCTTGAGCTAAAGGATGCCGGCAAAACCATCCTTTTTGCCACCCACCGAATGGAGCAGGTCGAACAAATGTGCGATCATATCTGCCTCTTCAACCGTGGCAAAGTGGTGCTGGAGGGCCGGCTTGATGAAATCCGCCGTTCCTTTGGCAAAAATACCGTAGAGCTGCAGTACCAAGGTGATGGTTCATTTCTGGATAGGCTGGAGGGCGTGCGAATCAATAACCGGTCCAACAATTACGCCGAACTTCGCCTGCTTGATAATACCGACGATCAAAAAATCCTTAAAGAAGCCATGCAACACACCCGGATTGAAAAATTTGAGCTGGTGATGCCAAGCCTCAATGAAATTTTCATTTCCACCGTCGGCCGTAGTCTTAAAGAATCCGAAGAAATGCAGGAGGCAGCCCATGAATTACAGTAAGCTCTGGCTGATTGTAAAACGGGAATACCTTACCCGTTTGCGCAGCAAGATTTTTATCATCTCTACCCTGCTGGCTCCGCTGGCCATTATTCTCCTGTTTTCAATTCCCGTAGCGATACAGGCATTTTCTCCGGATCGGGACCGGGATATCATCATAGTTGATAATACCGGTGTGCTGGCCGAAATGTTAACCTCCGTTGAAGGCTCCCGATATACCGACGGCTCGGATGAGCCGGTGTCTCACTGGCGCTCACAGCTTAGCCAGAGTAATATTGACGGTCTTGTCGTCTTCCCGGAAAATCTGTTGGATGATCCATCCGTAAGCCCCTCCTTTTATCACGATGGCGGTGCCGGTTTTACGCTGATTCAAAACATTCGGGGAGAAATCAACAATACCATCAGGGATGCCCGGCTGGACCGTGTTGAAGCCCCTGACGAGGTAAAAGCAATTCTGGACGATCGCCGTAGCCTGACGACCCGGACCATCACCGATGAAGGTGAAGAAGGTGAAGATACCAGCGCTATGTTCATTGTGGGCTTATTTATGGCCTTCATCATCTACGGTGCCATGTTTGCTTACGGGGCGGTAATCATGCGCGGGGTGATCGAAGAAAAATCCAACCGGGTAGTCGAACTAATCGCCTCCTGCGTGAAGCCTTTTGAATTGCTGCTCGGCAAAGTAGTCGGCGTTGGAGCTCTCGGGCTTACCCAATTTATCATCTGGGGATTGATGATCTTCGGCTTTATGACGTTGGCTGCTCCGGCAGCGATGCTCTTTATGGATCAGCCCGATATGTCAGCCGCGGCTGTAAACGGCATGGAAGAAGGCGAAATGCCGTTTAACATCCCCTCGATATCCGGTTGGCTGATCGTTGGATTTATCACCTTTTTTCTGCTCGGGTACCTGATTTACAGTTCGATCTATGCAGCGATCGGTTCAGCCATTGAAAATGAATCAGACAGTCAGCAGCTCCAAATCCCGATCCTCGTACTCATTATCATCCCCATATTGCTGGTCAACTTCGTAGCGGATGATCCGCACTCAACCGTGGCTGTGATCACTTCCATCATCCCGTTTTTTGCACCCATACTGATGCCGGTACGTATGGCCGTCATTTCGGTTCCGTTCTGGCAAATAGCTCTGACCATCGTTCTGATGATCACCACGTTTCTGGTCATGATTTGGTTAAGCGCCAAAATTTATCGGGTTGGCATCCTTATGTACGGCAAAAAAGCCGGCTTTGCCGAAATTTATAAGTGGATGAAGTATAGTTAGGGCATCCTCAAAAAGTCGAGCCATTCCGAACTATGCAAGATAAAAGGCTAATCGTGCAGCTGTGATGATGCGCACTGATTAGTTCTTTTGCTGTTCGTCCAAAATTTGAGGTATCCC
>SLQI01000058.1 GCA_007131535.1 Balneolales bacterium
GAACTGGATCTGAGCGCTGGTTTGGATCCTCCGGTAATCACGGTTTCTGCAGAAATCGGTGGAGCTATGTGGTATCTGCGATACGAAGGTGCTGAGTTACCACTTGGTGCCTATGTCGAAGCTGATGCAGAAATAAGTATTCCATTGATATCGGTTAGTGCAAATATGAAGGGGGCTTTCGTAAGACGTGGCACCAGTCAGTATGAACTTTTTGCCATGGGACGGGGATGCGGTAGAGTAGGAAAAGAAGTGTGTGTAGAAGGCTGGTTTCAACTGAAAACCAATCCTCTTAGGGTTGATGGCGGAAAAGGACCCGGTGAACATGCCAATCTTATCCCGGAAGCACAAGCCCAACGTGATGAATTTGAAGCCCTTGTGAACGAAGCAATGGGCAATCTGGAAGCAGCCATGGAAAGTCCGCCCCCTCCACCGGGTGTAAATCTTGAGGATCAACTTCTTGCTGAAGCGGGATACAATTTTTTGACAGCTCATAATTTTGTGAGAAATGTGTGGCACTTCCACATGGTCCAAAATGAAGAACGGGCCGGTAATGATATTCCGAATGTGCTTGCAGACTTAGATATTTTCGAAGATTTCGGAGCTTTGATATCGGCCATCATTGGAGGCAGTTACTGGAGCGAGGATCAGCTTGATGACAATGAACCTACATCCTGGACGGAAGCCCGAAACCAGGCAGAAGCCAAACTCGATTTGGTAGAACAAATAGCCGGTGATGTAATTCAGCAGCTCGACGCCAGTGTCATTAAGGCGATTGAATATGAAGCTCAGACTGCCGATGCCAGGGAGGATATGATGGCAGTAATGGCAAGTTCACCTGTACAGAATGTGGTGAAGCCGGTCGGGGGCATGAGTGCCGAAAATCTCCCGCACTTTGAAATTGATGAAGATGAAGCCGCGAATCAGGTTGCAGCAGCCCAAAATGTTATGGACACGCTTGATGAACTGGATCAGCAAATTCATGCGGTGGTGGACTCGATTGAACACAACCTGACCGAAATGGATCAACTGCTTGGTTTGTCAGATTTGTCGGATATTACGGAACTTACCGATGGATCAGCAGCTAATCCCACATTTAATTCAGTTTCGCAATTGTATGCTGAAGCTCTTGAAACCATCGACTATTACTATGCCGTTGAAGCCAACAGATACTGGCATCGCATCAGGACGGCAGAGATGGTCCGGAATATGGTGAACGTGGCTCGCCCCAATCTTGAAAGTGCTACATCCATACTTCATAACCGGCTGGTATCGGCTTATAATAACAGAGCCTCCGATCCGAGCACATACGAAACCGAGCGGGAAATGGCAGCAGAGCGTGTCCGAATACTGGAGTCGCTGGCCGAAGACGCCCTGAATCCGGGTTCCCCTTATGTATTCGACGGGTATCCATTGGCTCAGCAAGCGTACGACGATCTCGGTGATGTGCAAACAGTAGATTTCAGCAACTATGAGGAAAATATCCAAAATCTGTGGATTGATATGCACGTGCTCGGTAACGAACAGTACATGCAGCAAAAAGCTCAGTATATTAACAATGAATTTCGCACCGATTACCTGACTTTCCGGCATTCACTCATAGAGGTTATGCAAATCAATACCGGATTGTTGAATGATTTCTATGACCTGAAAGCAGGTATGCTGATGAATCTTTATCACATCATAGATAACTATATTGAAATCCGGTCTGAGGTGCTGGAAGGGGAGCAGGATGATATCCTGTCCGATTACCTGAATAAACGGCAGGATATCTTGACGTTACTCGAACCGCCACAGCTGACACAAGTTAATGTGGATACAGAACATCTGGATGATCATTTCTTCGGATCTGCTGAAATTACCTGGGATGCGGTTCATCCGGTGGGTATAGCCGAGGCAAGTATCGATATCAAAGAGTATGAGCAGAGCACTGATGTGACCGTGGGGTCGGATGACTATATTACGATTGGCAAACCCACGGGTTTTACTTATACGGCATATAAGGATAATTACAATCCGATGGATGTATTGAGCAGTGAAAACTGGTACGATACGAAGCAGATCAATGTTGGGATCCGGCTACGTAGTAAAGGAGGGATCACATCTACACAGCGCGTGAATTTCGACATGCAGGTCGGGGATAATGGCATAGCAACACAGCCCGGAGATGATCTTCTTCCGGATCCGGACGATACCTTACCGCCGGAAGCATTATATGTGAATCTGGAATACTATTACGATGAAGGCCAGTTAGAACAGGCTTACTTTGTGCCGGACGGTATGGGCGGGTTCAATTATGTGCAGAACGAAAAGGATGTCTTTTGGACAGATAATCCCGATTTCATCAATATTCGTGCATTGGTAAAAGAGCATCAAACCAACATAAAACGATTTGAATATGCCATAGGTTCAAGTTCCGGAGGGGATGATGTTGTGGCATGGACGGAGCTGGTAGGGCCGATAGGAGACTATACCCAATATGGAGGTTACTTCACGGATTATATTGATGCCCAAAGCCGTATTCTCAATATGGAGGCCGGCAATCATTATTATGTCAGTGTCAGGGCCGTAAATATGCATGATCAAGAGCGGACAAGCCACAATAATAAACCGGTTGTTTATGATGCCACGCCTCCAACAGCACCGGGCCCTCCGGATACACAAACTTTTGTCGCCACCTACAGCTTCCAAAGTGGTGATCCTGTACCTGAGGAGTTTGTAAATAATCCCCCTCAGTATGCACTATCCACCGGGTCTCAGCAGGTGGCTACCTACTATACCGAGGAAATTCCGTCACTGGGTACGATCAGATGGTCGCCCTCTGTAGATGAGCAGTCCGGGGTATCTCATTATGAATATGTAGTTACTACCGACGAACATTACACTGACGGTCTCTTTGCAAGTGAGGGATATACCACTACTGATACCGAAGTTACAATCACCAGCGGACAAGATGAACATTCGGGTATTTCGTTTGATTTCGATGACTTGATGTATGTTCATATTCGCGCCGTAAATAATGCCGGTATGGCAAGTGAAACCTATACGGTCGGTCCGCGATACCCCCACGATCCGAATGCACCGAGTGAACCGGTAGCGGTAGGGTACAGTGCAAATGACCATATACGAATTTATATGACCGAGCGATCTTATGATGCGGAATCCGGAATCAGGGGGCATCAGTATTCGGTAGGAACAAGCCCCGGCGCTGTGGATATTCGAAGTTGGCCGGATACCGAAAATATGGATTATGATGATACTTCAATCCTGTTCTCCCCACCGCAGGCACCGTACATAGAAGTACCCAAAGAAGAATTGCCTATAGGACAAGAGCTGTATTTTAATATTCGGGGCGTCAATAATCAGGGTATGCTGTCTTCGGTGGCTTCAACCGGCCCGGTTATTCTTGACGATACTCCACCGGAAGAGCCGCAGATAAGCATATCGACTAAATCCGGCAATGTCCTGGAACTTGATATTGATAACCTGCTGGATCCCGTGTCCGGTATTAGCGGGGTTGATGTGAGGTTAGTCAGATTTATGGACTCCGGCAGTTCTTATCCTCTTACTCAATGGCATACGATTACATCCCATAGTGGGGTCAGAAAAGGCAGTTTTAGCGAAAGCCGTTCCTATACCATTGATGAGGATGTCCCGCTAAGTGAGGTTCGTGTATACGTCAGGGCAACAAACGGAGCCGGTAAGAGAGTTACCGTATCCGAGCAAGTGCCCTCATCGTACTTAAAACACTCACCTGTTTTGGATCAACCCGTTAATCTAATTGGTATTTACTAATGAGAAGCTATTTTCCAAGTTGCCTGTCTTGCAGAAGGTTACGAAGTTTTATGATAATGCCTGTATTGTTGCTTATCGGTACCGGTATTTTACCGGGACTTCTGAAGACAGTAAATGCCCAGGAGATTCTGCCTGTATTGGCTTCAGATGGTGAGGTTTATATCTATCATGATTTTCGCCTGAATATCGGTCATGGATTTAATGTGTACCGTATCATTAATGGTGATGAAGTACGGCTTAACGAAGCACCGGTTTATCCGGTAAATAATGGTGTGGAGTTTCGAAACAGAATTGGTGATCTGTATGCCGGTTTTGAGGAAAGTCTGGAAGTTGAGTCCCCACAAGAAGTATTTTTTAAGCTTCGGGGAGATGAAAGTATGAGTTTACTGCTCAGCTACAGCTATCCGGAGATTGCTTCGGCCCTCGGATACTTATATACCGATACGGACCCTGTTTTCGAAGAAGAGATCACCTACCGATATGAGGTGGTGGATCGCCGGGGCGAGCCCACCGGCCGGTCATTTGAAGATGAATTTATCATCTCACCGGAACCAGTTGAGGTGCCGGTTGCCTATGATGTTTCCGCTGATCGGCATGGCCGAAATGTTACCATAAACTGGAGCTTCCCGCCAACTACAGATTCGCTCGAAGACCACGTCATCCGATTTGAGGTGTATATGAGACCGGAAGGGGAAGACTTCTTTACCAGGGTTACCGATAAAACGGTATTGCGTCAGATGAATCAAAGCAGGTTTACGTATACTTTCAGCCTGGATACAGAAATTCAGCGTGCGGAGTTTGCCGTAGAAGCTGTGGACTTCACCGGAACTAACACGCAGGCATCAGAATCGGTGGATGTTGAGCTGAGTGATCAAACCCGGCTATCAGCCGTTCATGAAATTTACTCAACCGTGAGAGATAATGAGGTGGTCGAAATCACCTGGCCGGTTAGTGTTGAGCCGTTATTAGCCGGATATCACATCGATCGCATAGATCAGGAGACCGGTGAACGCACTCGCCTAACGGATGAACTCATTGAAGCGGCTGAACCGGTTTTTCGTGATGATATGGTACAGGAAGGTCATACCTATTACTACTATGTAATTGCTGTTTCAGAATCCGGAGTAGAGAGCGAAGACGGCAATCCCGCTATCCAATACATTGAAACCAGAACTCCGCCACCTTCACCTGCTGACCTTCAGGCGCATTTCAATGAAGCAGAAAGTATTATTGAATTGTCCTGGGATGAAGGAGGTCAGAATGAGCAATTCAACACATTCGTAATTCTTAGACGCCAGCAGACTGACGCAGGGTGGCGTGCTTTTTCACAGGTTAATTCAGGAAGGGTAACCGAGTCAGAGTTAACTGACCCGGGCATAGCAGGAGAGGGGTTCACAGAAGGTCAGTTTTATGAATATGGTGTAGCTGCCGCCAGTCAGAGCGGGTTAAGGAGTGATACGGTTTTTACAGTAGTACAGGTCCCGAACCTCACCCCCCCGGAGCCTCCGGTCGGAATTGATACAAATATTGATAGTGGCGTCCGAATAAACGTGGTCTGGGGAGCATCACCATCAACTGATGTAACGAGTTACAAGGTATATAAAACTGATACAGAACGTGATACGACGGTATTTGAGATGCCGCGCAACCGACGGTTATTTACCGATAGTGAGGTAATACCGGGACAGGAATATAAGTATTTCGTGACAGCCGTAGATTCCTCCGGAAATGAGAGCCTGCCTTCACGAAAAGCAGATATTATGATGCGTGACGTAACTCCGCCGGCACCGGTTCGGAACCTTCAGGCCGTGGCAACAGAAGAGGGCGTTCATCTGCGATGGGAATCTGTAACAGATGATATTGAAGGCTATATTGTTAAGCGTTCAACTCTCTCAAACGGAGTATATGAAATCATAAGTGAGGAACTCGTGGAGTCTGTTGACTGGGTTGACCTGGAGGGCGAGACCGGAGACTGGTACAGAGTGTACGCTGTAGATGTTTCGGGTAACCAGAGCCGGCCCGGCACTCCGAGACAAGCTGTTCCGGGAAGATGAAAAATTATTAAGTGTCACTAATAAAACACTTATATCTGGGTTTCGCTTATTCCGGTAATTCTCATGTACGCTTTATGCACTCCTTTTTTGGACCTTCGCATGGCTTGATCCGGGTATTTTCTTAGGATAATTTGAGTTTTCTAACAAACAATATATAAGAGTTTATGAGATCTGCTGTAATTCTAACAGCTTTTATTTTCTTATTTCCGGGCTTTTGCTTTACACAAGGCTTTCAGCAAGACGAGTTGATAAGAGCCGCGGAAAAATATGATAACCGGCAATACCGGGAAGTAGTTGAAATCCTGGAGCCGCTTACCGAAGATTCGTATGTGCCGCAAGGAGTATATCAGCTTCTAATATCGGCTTATATGCAGAAAGGCAATCAGGCAGAGGCACTGAGATATACCGAAACCGGAATTAACGAACATACCGGCAGCCTGGATCTGAGACTATTGGAAGTGGAGCTTCATCAACAAAATCCCGGCAGGGCATTGCGGATGCTCAGGGAAACGATAAGGGATAAGCAATCCGGGAGGCTTCATTCAGAGAGGTTTACAGAAGAAGATTTGTACCAATTTAAAGGCCGCATATTTATGGTACAGGGTCAGCAGTATCTCACGCAGGGGCAATATGAGCGGGCAATAGAATCTTTCAGCCGGGCAGCGGAATTGCTGCCGGATAACGCTGACAGCTATCGGGGTTGGCTGTATGCCCATCATCAGGCCGGACAATTTGAAGAGTTGCTGCAAGCTTATGATGAAGTTCCGGAATCTTTACAGCAGGACCAGCAAATAATGGCATTGCATAGCAGGGCACTGATCGAACTGGAAGAAATCAATGAGTTAACTGAAATCTACCGGATCAGATACGATCAAAATCCTGGTGATCTCGAGAATGCATTGATATACGGTCAGTTGCTTATTGAGAATAATGAACTGCTCAAAGCCAATGAGCTTTATAACGAGCTGCTTGAAGCCCACCCCGAAGAGCGGCTGATCTATGATCATCTGCTCGATATGAATCAGCGCCAAATGAATTTTGAGGAGACTGTGAACCTGCTGGAGAGAATGGTGGAAGTGTTTCCGGATGATGAGCAGCTGCCGCTTGAACTTGCGGAGGCCTATCAGCGAATGGACAGGACCAAAGAAGCGATAGCCGTTTACGACTCTCTGGAACAGCAGAGAGGGGCAATTTATGAGATTGTTCGGCCCAAGGCAGCTATGTTGTTTGAACAGGATCAGAAAGAGCAGGCATATCGCGAAATTATTCGAAGTGAAAAAGGGCAAGGCATAGCAAGACAACCGCTTGATCTGGGAATGATTGCATTTCAAAAAAACGATTATGACAATGCGGCAACCCATTTCAGTGATTACCTGCAAACCAACCCCTCCGATTCACTCGCACTGATATTAATAGGTCGCTCATATCTCAAAACTAATCAAAATGAAAAAGCCATAAATGCCTATCAAAAGGCGACAGAGCTTGGAGCACATTGGCCGGAAGCCTACCTGGCCAAATTCCGGATTGATGCTGAAGTGGCAGAGAGCAAACAAGCCTGGCTTGAAGCTTTCAGTAATTCACTCAAAGAAAAGCAGGCCCACAGGGAAATGCTTGCACTACAGGCCCAGGTAGCCATGCAGACAGGAGGGTTCACGGCGGATCAACCGTTTTATCCTCCGGAAAAGCAATACCGGGATATCAGGGAATCATTGCATGAATTACAAGATTATGCTTTAGAGTTTTTAGCGGTAGAAACGCTGGAAACCCTGCTTTGGGAACTGAAAGATAAGCATGGGGACTATGGTGGTATCTATGAAATGGCCGGGGATTTTTACCGGCAGCAAGATGATACGGATACCGCACTTGAATTGTACCTGGAAGGAGCGAGCACAGACCCCGATAACAGGAATATGTTGTTGAGAATCGCTGAGATTAATGAACGCCGGGATAACACTGGGGAAGCTATACTTTGGTATGAGCGTGCCCTGAGCATCGAGGCCACGCCGGACGTTTACAGTTCCCTGATAAAGGCTCACCGCCAAAACGGAACCCTGGATTCCCTCATAGACCGATGGTTGATTCGATATCATTCAGGCAGAAGAGATCCTGAATTTCGGGAACACCTTATCGAAGCCCTGCATCGAGCCGGTAGATCCGAAGAAGCAAGAGAAATTGTGAGGGATTAGCAAGATTTCAAGTACAAGTGACAAATTTTTTCCGCGTATCTGCGCGGATTAAATCGAATTGTATTTTGGTATACTCACAAGCTAATATTTGTGATTTGGTCTGATTTCAGGAGTGGGTGCCAAGTATCGGTTAATACCACAAACCTTAGTTCAATTCTAAAATGCGGAATAAATACCTTTTGGTAAGAATCAAAAATTATTACCATCTTCAAGCCAGTTTGGTGAAAGTGATGATGTTAAAGAATAGTTAAGGAAGAATATGAATAGACTTAATACAGTAATTGCAGTACTGGCAGCTGGACTGATCCTAAGCGGATGCGGTGAAAACGGAGAAGAAGAACCATCCATACTTGAAGCCTATTGGTTGAACCTTCAGGAACATTGTGGTGAGGCATTTGCTGGGGAAATCCTGCAGCGTCCCGACAACGATCCTTATTTTACCGGGGATGACGAACTGGTCGTTCACTTTCGGGAGTGTGGTGAGGATGAAATGAAAATCCCGTTTCATGTTGATGATAACCGGTCCCGTACCTGGGTGCTGATGAAGTCGGAGGAAGAAATCGAGCTACGGCACGATCACCGATATGAGGACGGCACGGAAGAAGAGAATACCTGGTACGGCGGTTATACGCTTGAACCGATTTCGGAGCATGTACAGGAATTCATGCGAAGTGAGCACCCCAACACCGGATGGCGTATTGTGATTAAACCCGGCGAGAAATACGAGTACGGCACGATACGGGATGGGGAGTGGAGCTATCATCTCACGTTTGATCTCACCGAGCCGGTTGAGACGCCACCCGCTCCCTGGGGACATGAGTGATCGAATGTTTGGAATAGAAAAATTCAAAGGCAAATACTCCGATGTTACAAGCACCAATGGAACCACTGAGCGGAGCGGTTTGATTGTTTGGCTGTTTGGTGTTAGGCAGGCATTTCAGATTGTGGATGGATGAATCACGGTCCCATTATTTTGCTCTGTGACTCCAAGCACCCTGTGTACTGAACTTTATAGCGCAATAATGTGTGAACATGGGACAGCTAATAACAGGAAGAAAATTATGAAAATACCATCCGGATTCTTTTGGAAAGGACAGGCGGGACACCTTATCGCTTTAATCGTACTGTTTGGTGCTGTTTACGCAGGAGCTGATCTCTTTACCGGTGATGATACCTGGCTCGGACTTTCTGTGGCAGGATGGTTCTGGCTTACTATTGCTGTCGGGATTCTGCACCAGGTCGTAACCTGGGCCGGATGGCGTTCTCAGCTTCAGTGGGACTTGTTTACGAAGTGGTTCGGAAGTCGGGATTTAATGGTATGGGGTATTCTTTTTTTGCCACTTCTGGCGGCGCGACCGCTTACACTTATCGGGTTGGGTATAGCGGACTTTGATTCATTGCCGGTTCCCCTGGAGTTGTCCATTGTTGCGGGCGTATTGGTGCTTATACCGGGAGCCTACACTCTCTGGTCTACTGCCCGCTATTTTGGGGTCACACGGGCTATGGGAGCGGATCACTTCCGCCAAAAATACCGGGAGATGCCGCTGGTTGATAAAGGTGCATTCGCCTGGAGCGGCAATGCAATGTACGTCTACGGATTTTTAACTCTGTGGGCTATTGCTCTGCTAAGCAATTCACTGGCTGCCGTAGTCGCAGCGGCATTTCATCACCTTTACGTCTGGGTACATTACTTC
>SLQI01000332.1 GCA_007131535.1 Balneolales bacterium
ATCAATAGCTTTATAGGCGTGATGCCGGGCTTGCTCAAAATCGCTTTTTTCCCGATAAGTATTGGTGAAGTAAGTATGAACTTTAGCAAGACCACTGCTGTCATCCCGGTCGATATACCAGCTATACGCTTCATCAAGCAGGCTTGCCGCATGATCAAGATTACCGTTTCTCCAGGCCTCTTCGGTTTCATCGAATAATTTGTCAATATCTGTTGGTGAGGTTGCCGCAAGAACGCAAACGGCACCATGTATTAAAAAGAAATTAAGCAGCGAGGTTTTTAGTGATCCGGCCATGAACATAGTTTAGTGTAGATAAGACACTCCACAATCCATATCAAGTTAAAAGTAAATAATTGAAGATAATATAAAGTATGAGCCTTGCCCGTTTTGTGAAAAAAATAAAAGAAGAGGTAATCTGGCACATTAAAAACAGTCTTCTAAAAATAAATCAAGTTGTATATTCCTAAACAATTTCGTATATATATTACTACGGTTAAACCAAAACATCAATAAATAAGAGAGGCTTTTATGAAGATGAATGATCTGCATTATCACGCTATGCTTCAACTTAATCCGAATGGGCATGATGAGTTAAAAGAAGAAGATAGCGGGGATGAAGGTACTGAGCCTGGCGAAAAAGATGATTAACAATCAATAATCCGATAAAGTGGTTGTAAACCGGTACGGGATCCGGTTTGCAACCGCATATATACGGCACCTGTATTAAATACTTATTGAGGGGTTGTTAAACGGCTACCTGCATTTTTCCAAATGACTTGCTAAAGTCTGCTCATTTCCGGGACTGATGCTTTGCGCGCGTTTTCATACCAGTATAAAAGTGTAGTTTAGGTACACCATTCTGTAGGAGGAGATGAGATAGTTCCAATTCAATTTTACACAGTGCCCCCTTACAGGTCAAAAATGATCGTCGCACGAGTCAGATCAGTAGCCGGTTACTGTGAAGGCAGCCCAGTGCACCGGATGGCTGTAATTTGTACTGTTTATCATACGGATTTTGGCTGAACGGAGTGCTCTTGCTTTGTCGCGGGTACTTTCTGCTCTGGTATTTTGGGAAAAGTTGAAGAATCCAAAAATCCCTGACTGCGTATTCTCGAGATCAAGCAAATCTGCGTAAAAATGGATCATCAACTCAACCGTGCTTTGATCAAATACCCGCCATAAACTGGACACCACACTACGGGTGCCGGCTAACAGAAAAGCTCGTTGCAGCCCCAACATACCCTCACCGGTAACTTCCGGGCCGACCGCAGTTTCACAGGCACTCAATACAACCATCTCAGAAGGAATGCTCAAAGAGCTGATTTCTCGGCTACGAAGGTATTCCGCCTCGCCGTCCCCGAAAGAAAGAGCAAGACCACTCAGCTCAGGAAATTCGCGGTGAATAAATCCGTGCGTTGCGAAATGAGCAAATCGAAATTCTGAAAAATCAGTATTTAATATGTTGGATTTATTGGCTTCATGACGTACCAATAACCGGGTGTTTGAAAATAATTCTGAAATTCGCTCGGCTTCAATCTGGCTGGCAGGCAGAGGGTCAAGTCGCCCTGCCGGACTTCGCTGAACACCCTGTAATGCCAAAGCATCATCTATATCCTGAGGGGCGAATGCAGGGTTGGCTAATGCAAGCAAGTCTTTGGGATAAGAAGTAGTGGAATGGTGCTTTGTAAGTTTTAGTGCGGTTAATGTAGGAATTGTAGAAACGGACACCGCATTAATCAAATAATTGCCATCCCAGATTAAAGCTTCAAAAGGTAAAGTAGCAAGGTTCCCGTCGGCACTAATGAGAAGATGGTCGGCTTGTTCTACAATCTCTCTGGCCGGTTCGATCAACTTTTGACCAATTTGCCAGCCATAATGATTAACAACCGGCAGGGGGTGTTGATCAACTATAGCCTCACGATATTGTTCCAGCAGGTGACTAAAGTTTTGGTCTTTGGTTGCATCTATCTTCCAGGTGTGGTAGTCGTCTTTAAACAACGCAAATGCCATAATATGTTGATCCGTTACAGCATAGCTGATTACGGCAGTTCCGGGGTCGGTGAGCTGCATTACCTCTTTTATCGAGGCCGGAGCGATGGAATAATGTTGATCAAGTTTTTCAAGCTGCGAGGCCCGGAGATTTTGTTTCTCGGCCTGTTTCTCATAAATAGCGCTTAAGAGTGAGTCCCTTTCATCTGCTGAAAAAGTGAAATCAATTTCCTCGTAAAGTTGGGTTAGTTGGGAGCGAAGTGCTTGTGAGCGGATATGCTCTTCCTCGGGAATTTGTTCTGCCCGAAAAGCATGTTCAATCTCCTCAATTAATACCCGGGAGCGCCCGCGCTCTAACGTATTAAATGCTTCAGCAACCTCCCCGTGCTCAAGATAGGCTTTTGCTATAGTTTTAAATCTGGGTACGTGTTCAGAAAAATAACTGCTTCGCAGCTCAGCACTGACCTGAATATTTTGTCGCTCCTGTTCAACAGCATCCATATAAATTTCGGCACCTTCAAAAAACATAGGGTCCTCAGTTGAAAGTAAATCAACAACTGTTTTACCAAAATTAATTTTCATCTCGGTTGTATAAAGATCCGGTGAATCCAGCATGTCTGATATCTCGGTAAGATGGCTTCGGACGAGTTGTAAATCGTCACGAAGAGATGCGACCCTTGCAAGCCGTTGGTGAGCGGCAACTATATCTTTAGGTGAGTTTGCTTCCAGGCCGGTTTCTAAATATGTAGATGCATAATGGTAGCTTGAATCAATATTGTTTTCTCTTATATACAGATCAGTAAGATCCCGAAGTCGCTTTGCTGTTTCTAATTTGTTGCCACGCTCTCTGGCTTCACCAAGTAAAATATGATAATACCGTAGAGCATCAGCAATTTGGCCATCAAACTGTAAACCACGGCTATAATTTGCTAAAACCGACGTGCGAACAGACACCGACTCTATTTGATCGAGCATCTTGTAATTCGTTTCGAAGTTACTGATAGCGCGGTCAAACTGATCTAACTGACGATAAATCTGGCCTATGTTGTTCCGGCTCAGAACCTCCAGATCCAGCTGTCCAAGCTCTGAGGCAAGTTCTGAGGCTTTGCGATAATAGGTGAGTGCTTTGTCGTATTCGCCAAGAAACCTATAGTTATACCCAATACTGTTTAACACATTCGGACGGGAATGACGGTTACCGGTTTCCTCAAGCAAATCCAGTCGCTTTTTATGCATTTCAAGAGATTGTTGATAATTTCCGGTATTGGAATACAAGCCTGCCAGATTGCCTATGGCAGAAGCTTTGCGGTAAATGAGGTCATGCTCCTCGGCGATTTTAAGACCCTCCCGAAATGCTTTAAAAGCTTTTTGCAATTCTCCTCGTGCCCTGTAGACGTGACCAATGTTCATCGTCAACGAGGCATTAAAATCATGATCTTCATTTATGACCACACCATCCCGGGCTTGTTGGTAGTGTTCTAAGGCTTTATCGTACTCACCTCGCCTCCGGTACATAATGCCGAGATTGTTATTAGGTCTGATGGTGAGGGTCGGATCATCCAAATGCCGGCCAAGTCTTATAGCCTCCTGGGCGTAAAAACGGGCTTGGTCATAGTCTCCCTTCAACCGGTACGAAGATGAAAAGTACCCATAAGCCCGTGTGATGCCAGTTGTATCATTTCGTTTTTCATACCAGGTTAAAGCCTCATCAATAAGCTCGTTGGCCTGATGATAATCCGCAGCTCGCATGGCATCAAGACTTTCCTCGAATAAAGAATCGGGCAGCGCGTCGTCTTTGGCAGCATTTACTGAGACGGATATCCCAAGTAAAATTGAGAAAATTAATACACTACCAATACCATATCGCAAACCATTGTTATAGAGAAAGGAAGCAACCACCGTTTACTATATTAAAAATAAGTGATATTCGACCATGTTAAAGAGTTTTCATAGTCGAATTAAAATTCTACAGTTGTTAGGTCATTAAATATAACAAATGGCAGGGTATATGCAATTGAATTTTGCGAAATCTGCTATGGATTTATAAGTCTTTATAAGAACATTTACTTATCTGCCCGGCCGCCACCCGTAATAACTCTTAACGGCTCGCAATATATATTTGTTCAATTTGCGCGATCCTATCATGTTATATTTATTGATCTTATTGCATTCATTGATCTTTTTTGAATGATTCCCTTACTAAGAGATGGAGTAATCACCAGGAACCTAAAAGTTACCGACGATTGAATATCACTTATGCCATTTGGATGAGTACAGAAATTCCGGCAATATCAACGGTTCACTGGATAGTTTAGAATCGAACACAGGTGGTGAAGCTAAATTGCATTATAGATTGCAATAGTGATATGAATTTATTTAATTATTCGTACCCAACAGAATAACAAAACCATAGAGGAAGCAGTTATGGAACAAGATAAGTATGAGTACATGCTAATGGCTTTGTCACCTGACCAGGATGATGAACAACGTGATGGCGATGACTCTGATGCAGGGTCAAATTCTAATAATAATGGCGATGACGATGATAATGGCAATTAAGATCCGACAATTTCATTGATCTTCGGATGAAGGGTGTAATAAAAATCTTTCAAATGTGTAAACAAAAAAACCCCGGCGAGTATAAGTCACCGGGGTTTTTTAATGTTCTTAATAGATGGAGCCGGCCTTATTTGGCCATCTCTTCTTCAGCATTGTTGGCTACTTCCTCAGCTGAACCCTCATAGTCTATGTTGGGTGCCAGCCAGCGTTCGGCCTCTTCAATGCTCATGCCTTTTCGTTCGGCATAGTCGGCAACCTGATCTTTATGAATGTTACCGAGCGAGAAGTATTTCGACTCCGGATGGGAGAAGTAAAACCCGCTTACCGATGATGCCGGATACATGGCAAAGCTTTCGGTAAGCTCTATTCCGGCATTGTCTTCAACATTCATCAGATCAAAGAGGGTTCGCTTTTCGGTATGTTCCGGACATGCGGGGTATCCCGGTGCCGGACGAATACCGGTGTACTTCTCTTTAATCAGATCTTCATTACTTAGGCTTTCTTTAGGCTGATATCCCCAGAACTCCTGTCTCACTTTAGCGTGCATGAGTTCGGCGAATGCCTCGGCCAACCGGTCAGCTATAGCCTTGAGCATGATGCTTTTATAGTCGTCGTTATCCTTTTCGTACTCTTCCAGCATTTTTTCGATCCCGATGCCGGTGGTCACGGCAAAACCGCCCATATAATCTTCCAGGCCGGTTTCTTTCGGAGCAACGAAATCCGCCAGGGACAGGTTGGGCTGCCCCTTACGCTTTTCGGTTTGCTGTCGCAGCATGTGGAAAGTCTTTAAAACTTCGCCGCGGGACTCATCTTTGTAGATTTCTACACTATCGCCGACAGCATTCGCAGGGAACAGTCCGCAGACAGCTTTTGCCGTAAGCTTTTTGTTTTTTATGATGTCATCCAGCATCGCGCTGGCATCATCAAAAAGCTTCTTCGCTTCTTCGCCAACCTCTTTATCCTCTAAAATCTTCGGATATTTACCTTTCAGCTGCCAGGTCTGAAAGAAAGGAGTCCAGTCGATGTACTCATAGATTTCCTCAAGCGGATAATCTTCAAACTTCATAACACCCAGTTTGTTCGGTTTAGGCGGGTTGTAACCCTCCCACTCGATAGGTGCTCTATTTGCCCGGGCTTCTTCCAGACTCAGGTAGTTTTTGGTCTGTTTTCGGTTGGCGTGATTTTCCCGAAGCTCAGCATATTCGGCATCAATTTTTGCCGCAAACTCATCACGAGTTTTCTCGCTGATAAGGTTACTTACAACCGGTACACTTCGTGATGCGTCGAGAACGTGAACTACAGGATGAGAATAGTTCGGCGCAATCTTGACCGCTGTGTGGATTCTTGAGGTGGTAGCTCCACCGATGAGCAGCGGAACAGTGAAGTTGGCCTTCTCCATCTCTTTGGCTACGTGAACCATTTCGTCGAGCGAAGGAGTAATAAGCCCGCTCAATCCGATGACATCCACTTTTTCCTCACGTGCTTTCTCGAGGATATCTTCACATGGTTGCATCACTCCCATATCAACAACTTCGTAATTGTTACAGGAGAGTACAACAGAGACGATGTTTTTTCCGATGTCGTGAACGTCGCCCTTCACCGTAGCCAGCAGTACTTTAGCCTGGGGCTCATTGTTTTCCTGCTGTTTTTTCTCCTCTTCAATGTATGGAATCAGGTGAGCCACAGATTTTTTCATTACCCGTGCACTCTTAACTACCTGAGGCAGGAACATTTTGCCTTCACCGAACAGGTCTCCGACAACATTCATGCCGTCCATCAAAGGGCCTTCAATGACATCAAGCGGGGAGTCGTATTTTTGCCGGGCTTCTTCGGTATCCTCTACAATGTGGGATACAATTCCCTTTAACAGGGCATGTTCAAGACGTTTCTCAACCGGCAGTTCACGCCATTCATCTTTCTTACTTTCGTCCTGAGCCTCTTGTTTGTACGTTTCGGCAAAATCGACAAGCTCCTCAGTGGCACCTTCGTGCTTATTGAGGAGTACCGCTTCCACTTTTTCAAGAAGTTCTTTGTCAATATCATCATAAACTTCGATCTGTCCGGCATTCACAATGCCCATATCCAGACCTGCTTTAATGGCATGATACAGAAAAGCCGAGTGCATGGCTTCCCGGACCGGGTTGTTGCCACGGAAGGAGAAGGAAATGTTACTTACACCACCACTTACTTTGGCAAGGGGAAGGTTTTCCTTTATCCATTTTGTAGCGTTGATGAAATCGACAGCATAGTTGTTGTGCTCGTCGATACCGGTAGCAACCGTAAGAATATTCGGGTCGAAGATGATATCCTGTGCAGGAAATCCGACCTCCTCAGTCAGGATTTTATATGCACGCTCACAGATTTCGATCCTGCGTTCGTAATTATCGGCTTGTCCTTCTTCGTCAAAGGCCATAACCGTAACGGCTGCACCATACTTGAGGCAGGTTCGGGCTTGCTGTTTGAACTCCTCCGGACCGTTTTTCAAACTGATGGAGTTCACAATGCACTTACCCTGCAGGCACTTGAGACCGGCTTCGACGACGTCAAACTTAGATGAGTCGACCATTACCGGAACCTTGGAGATGTCCGGCTCGGCAGCGATCAGGTTTAGAAACTGCTTCATAACCTGATCGGATTCGATCATCCCTTCATCAAGGTTTACGTCAATAACCTGTGCCCCGTTCTCAACCTGTTCGAGGGCTACCGACAGCGCTTCTTCGTATTCTTCCTCTTTGATCAGCCGCTCAAAACGCTTGGATCCGGTTACGTTGGTTCGCTCACCAATATTAACGAAGACGTCGCCTTCCTTATAAATGAAGGGTTCCAGGCCGCTCAGCCTCATATTAGGTGGATGCTCAGGAATTTCCCGAGGCTCAAGAGTTGAGGCTACATCGGCCATAGCCTTGAGGTGTTCCGGAGTGGTACCGCAACATCCGCCGACTATATTGATGAACCCTTCTTCCGCGTATCCTTTGATCTGGTCGGCCATAAATTCGGCAGTTTCATCATATTCACCGAATTCGTTGGGAAGACCCGCATTGGGATACAGACTGACGTTGCACTCAGCAACTTTGGAAAGTTGCTGAATAAACGGACGCATTTCCTTGGAACCCAGCGAACAGTTCAGGCCAATGCTGAGCAGGTTCGGGGTGTGGGAAACGGAGATATAAAATGCTTCGGTCGTTTGACCGGAAAGCGTACGGCCACTTTTGTCCACAATCGTACCGGAAATCATCACCGGCAGGCCTTCGCCGTGGTTCTCTTCGTAGTCGTAGAGAGCGTGGATCGCAGCTTTGGCGTTAAGGGTATCGAATATCGTTTCGAGCAGGATGATGTCCACGCCACCCTTAGCCAGCGCTTCTATTTGCTGGTAGTAACTTTCACGTACTTCATCAAAATCGGTAGCACGATAACCGGGATCGTTAACATCCGGAGAAATAGATAGTGTTTTATTTGTAGGACCAATAGCTCCGGCGACGAACCGCGGTTTATCCGGATTCTTTTGGGTGTATTCGTCTGCCGCTTCTCTGGCTAATTTAGCCGACTCGATATTCAGCTCATCTACAAGGTCTTCCATGTCGTAATCAGCCTGAGCGATGGTTGTGGAGCTGAACGTATTTGTCGCTATGATATCTGAACCGGCCTCGAGCCACTGACGGTGGATATCCTTAATGATATCGGGTTTTGTAATGCTCAGAAGGTCATTATTGCCTTGAAGATCCGAGCTGTAATCTTTAAATCGTTCTCCGCGGTAATCTTCTTCAGTTAGTTTGTGTTTCTGAATCATGGTACCCATGGCTCCATCGAGCACCATAATTCGTTCTTTCAGTATATTTTTAAGTTGGTCTAATTTGTTAGACATTAAACAACGTTGGTTTGTTCAAATTTACTTACATGCCAATCGTGCCAAAGAACATCGCGCACCTGTTCACGTGGTGAATTGGCTCGCAAAGGTAACTAATATAAGAATTATCAGGCGCTTTTCATTTCGTTTGCTGATCACATTAAACTGATTCGCATTGGTGATCATCACAGCATAATTAACGAGCTGTTACAAATATGTTGCGTGCATTTATGCTATTTGCGCACGCAGCTTATGTCCTTGCTTCTGCGACTTTAGTGGATTGAGATTTTCTGCGTTCTACCAGCCAATTGATAAATGCTGAACGGTAGGAAAGATCCAGCTCATCCACCGTAAAGGTAGAACCACTGCTACCGGAGGCTACCGTTGCACTGACCGATATCAGATCACGCCGTCGCTGAAAAAAGGTACTGCTGGTATCGGCCGATTGTATCCGGTATTTTTTGATGAAAGCGGTAGTTCGTGCAAGGCGTCGGAATCTCATGATTAAGGTTTTGTCGGTGGAGCCGATTCGTGCGTCTTTATGGCGCAATACGCCCCATAGTATAGCAGGAAGAATCAAGCCGAGCAGATAATAACCTCCGGCTGAGGCCAGTGTAATGATTCCGGAGATGATGAGCACCGGAAGTGAAGTTTTAATCATATAGCGAATAACGGCTCTCGGCGGAGGTTTAGTAAGATCAGCAGTATCTGCATATTCCGGTACCATCTCTTCAATAAATTCATTGATCCGGCTGCGGTGGATCAGCGGAAACAACACCGTGCTTTGCCCCCCTTCGTCTCCGTATCCGGCGCTTTCCACATAAAGAGTGGCATAGCCGAAAGGCTGGCGCAAAATCCCTTCAACGATTCGAACGGCCTGAATGCGTTTGTAGGGGATGGTCATGGTCTTGCGCTCAAACAGTCCCCGCTGGATGATCAGTTCATCCTTCTTCTTACTAACAGTAAAGCCGGCAAAGCGGATGAGGGTACCTAACAGGGCCAGCAGCCAGGCCAGAATCACCATAATAATAGCGGCAGCAATCAGGATTTGGGTGCCGCTCTGGGCCGCCTGTTCAACGAATGCTTCAATCTCAGACTCTGAAACCACATGATCGGCCTGAGCGAATATCGTACCCAGAATAGAAAGTACAACCCCGAAACTGCCCGAGGTGGAAGCTGCAATTAACAGGTGTTTCCGGGAAATGTAGCG
>SLQI01000208.1 GCA_007131535.1 Balneolales bacterium
GTTGGGAAATCGCAGTATTCAGTAACGGCCTGTTGCTTCACCGGCTCGTAGCCCCTTTTACAAATCGTAAAACCTGGCAGCATGTTATTGACGGTATTGCATTTTTGGCTGCTATGTTCACGGGCTGGTATCTGATATCCCCGGGTTCAGAACCGGTACTTATATCCGCATTAATTCTGGTGCAATTCGCGGTATTTAAAGGCTTGAGATATTTTTACCACGAGCCCTACAGAAATATCGGAATAGGTGATGCGCTGTCTGTTTTAAAGTCAATTATGATATCAATATTGACCGGCTGGATCGTCTTCGTGGCAGCCTCAGGTAACCTTACCTTAAACAGTATCCTTTTGTTTACCTGGGGGTTTTATTTAGCTGCCACTCTTATACTGGGCAGCCGGCTTGGGTTTGATATCCTGTTCTATTTATATAAGAAAAACAATCCCGGAAATAAAAAAGTACTCATTTACGGAACCGGAAATACAGCCATGATGGCTTTATCGCAATTATTAGAGGAGGATGACAGTAATTCACAACCAATCGGCTTTCTTGATGACAATCCGGAAAAGGAAGGGGTTTTCATGAATGGGTTTCCGGTTTTCGGAGGACACTGGAAACTACCACGATTAATTCAAACCGGATCCATTGATGAGATTTTAATAACGGACCCAAATATCTTACCTGAAGTCGCCCATCGTATCGACAGGTTTGCCAAAGAGCACAATATCTCATTACGGGTTTTACATTGGCAGCTACAACGCATTCCATTTAACGACCAAAAGGCAGCAGCCACGGATTTATCTGAACTATCTGCCGCTAAGTAATCCGGGCCTCCGCTAAAGTTCATAAAGAAATTATATCAACTGCCGTCGTTGCTTTTGGGGTCCCTGATCGCATATAAAATCCCGAAATTAAATATGAATAGCAGCCGGAGGCAGCACGGGGTAATCAATTGCGACAGTTAATGGAGTATGCTACTTATAGTAAATTACCCTGGATAAGTCATTCTCAAAGTGTCTCTTTTCTTCAACCATTAACGGGGTTGTTTAATCCCTCAAAGGTACTACAAAAGGAAGATTTCAATCGTCGTTAATTGATATGAAAATTCATAGTATTCTCTTCCCCTACACTTTTAATAATTCCATGCCTATTCTATTCATTCCGTTACGGGCGTTGTGGTAGCAGAGATGTGATCGAAGACCGAGACCCTTATCGCAATACCTGAAGGCCAATGCTATGGCGGGGTTTACGCTATCACGTAAATCAGGCTTGGTTCTTCTATGATATTCGATGTATTGCTGAAAAAAAATCCGGTTGGGCAACACACTATCTATCAATTGCTTAAAGGTGAATTGCAACTTCACTCCCGAAAAAATGACCCGTTTTTTTGTGAAAGTTCTTTAATCATTCTGTAATTATCATTACCATTGTGCCGTAGCGAAATTTGTTACTACCGGTTTTCATTTTCACTACAGCACATCGTCCCCCCCGGCGTATCGCTGTTTGTCTGATATCACATTATCCCATAAATAACCCCTTGATTGTGATATCAGCTTTTTTGTTGCAAACCATTCAACTCTAAAAGCGATACCATGGAACGGAATACCAAGAGGCTTTCTATAAGTACGTTTGGACTGTGCTTACTTTTAGCTGCGGCTTCATTAACCCCTAATATCACACAGGCCCAGTCTGATGAAGATATCTGGGTTACCGCATATCTCGCATCGTGGGAACATTATGCTCCCCCCACTGGTAACTGGGGGGTACTCCCGGCAGATGAAATTGATTTTGACGCATTTTCTCACCTGGTTTACTTTGCCCTGAGTGCCTATTCAGACGGCTCTGTATCTGAGGTTGCCCCCTACCGAAACCTGAACCCGGACAGACTTGAGTCCATCGTTCAAGCTTCACATGAAAATAACACCCCTATTATCATGTCAGTGGGGGGTTGGGGTAACTACGACGGTTTTAGCGGAGCCATCCTCCCGGAAAATCGCACCAACTTTGTGAACAGTCTAATCGACTTTATCGAAACCTGGGGATTTGACGGCATCGACCTCGACATGGAGCCCATTCGGGATAGCGACACCGAAAACTTTAAGGCCTTTGTGCAAGAACTTCACGAAGCCCTTAAAGATGTAACAACGCCTCACTCAGGCACACCGCTGTTAGTAGCTGCGACAGACACCCAACCCGGTATGTGGGCGGAAATTCAGGATTATTTTGATCAAATCAACCTGATGACCTACGACTACAGCGGCGCCTGGCAAGGCTGGGTAACCTGGCACAATTCTGCGATTTGGACCGGCGGGAACCGATTCCCCAATGTTGACCGGGAGCTTCCGGCAACCGACAGAAGTGTCCGCCGGTTCCTGGATGCCGGAGTCAACCCGTCCATGCTCGGAATCGGTCTTGATTTCTACGGATACCGGTGGACCGGCGTTTCCGAACCACTGGAAGGATGGGATGAAGCGCCTGACGTGGAATCCAACATATCCTACTACGACCTTGCAGAGGAATATGGCATTGAGTCTGAAGAGGATTCCGGTCCGTATTATCACTGGGATGAAGATGCCGGCGCAGCCTATCTAAGTATAGATGATCCGGACAACTACAGCCAACCCAAGTTTATTAGTTACGATAATGAGCGTACAGCCCGGGAAAAAATTCAATATACCCGGGATAACAATCTTGGTGGTATGATCATCTGGGAGCTCGGAGGAGGATATCAAAAAGATAACCCGCAGGGTGAGCGGGATATCCTCCTCCAAAGTGTTAAAGAGGCCTGGAAGGGTGATGCCGGAACCGGTGATCCCGTGGCTTTGGAAACTCCGGAAATAGTTTTTCCCGAAAATGAGGCTGCCGATCTCCCGGTGGAGACGGAAATCAAATGGGAAGATATTGAGCAGGCTTCAAAATATGATTTCCGCTTATCCACGAATTCTTCAATGGAAGCTGCCAAAATAGATACCACCCTGGAAAATACCGTTATTGAACTGGATGAACTCAGTCGGGATACGGAGTACTACTATACCGTACGCGCAACCAATGGGGAAACTACAAGCGAATGGAGCGATACCCGGAATTTCACCACTTATACCGCTACGGCTTCGGATGATCCTGAATCGTTACCACAAAATGCTGAACTCGATCAAAATTACCCCAATCCTTTTAACCCGGTAACCACGATTTCCTATAAGCTTCCGGAAGATACCCAGGTTGAACTTGAGGTGCTTTCCGTTGAAGGCCGGCGTATCTCCGTTTTGGTGGACGAGCAGCAAACCGCAGGCCGGCATCACGTTACTTTTGATGCATCTGATCTGGCCAGCGGAGTGTATATGTACAGGCTGCGTGCCGGCAGCACGGTTGAAACCCGTACGATGACTTTTGTAAAATAATTTTTCTAATAATACAGACTTTGCCTCCACACCAATCGGGTGGGCTGATCCGGTATACTTTGTAAGACTATAAAGTAACAACCGGGTTGGCCTGCCCGGTTTTATATCAATCAACCGGAGTAACCGATGATTTTCGATAAACCGGGTTTCCGGCAGGTTCCCGGTTTTGATTGACGGCCCGCTGCAGTTCATACTTGATGCTGGCTACGGCGTCTTCCTGCCGTTGTTCCTGCTCAATATACCGGCGTGCTTCCCTGCCCATTTCGGCGGCAAGCCGGGGGTTGTTCCATAATTCAACAATGGCATTTCGCATCGCATCAGGATCTTCCGGGCGTACCGGTATTCCGGTTATGCCGTCTTTAACAATATCCACCTGACCCTGAACTTTTGAGTATATGACTGGTTTCCCCATAGCCATCGCTTCAAGAATTGTGGTGAGTCCGTTATCCGAATCGGTTGGCAAAATCGGTACTACAACAAAACGGGACCTGGCGTACAATTCCCGGAGTTCTTCGAGGGATTTTCTTCCAATCGAAATATGTTCCGGTATTTCGTCCATCTCATACAAGCTGCGAACCGTATTAAATAATTCACCTCTCTGAACACCGGTTGCAATATGGCAAGGGATATTCAAAGGTTTTAAGGCTTTTACCAATGTCGGATAATCCCTCATTTCCATTCCGGCCGAGCTGATCATATCGGTTTTGCAGGGGATGTAATGCCAAAAGCGCTGATCCGTGCCCCGGTTGATCGGGCGTATTTTAGATTGCGGAATCTGCAAATCCCGAACCGCAATTTTCTGCTGAACGCTTGACCATATAATATAACTGCTCACCCCTTTTTCACCATGTTTCACCAACCATTTTTTCAGGGATGCCTTTCGCTTATCACCTGATGTGATTCTGGATACCATCATCACCAATGGTGTCTTGATTTTCAGGTAACGAAAACACACCGAAAGCGGAAAACCGGCTTTTTCATAATAAACATATACTACATCATACTTTTTATGTACAAGCAGCGTCTCGATGATTTGTGCGACGGTTACCGGAATTAACCGATACAACCGTTTTTTAAACCATCCGTTTTCGCCGGCAATATAGCGTTCATCCAATACTGTAGCGGAAATCTCCTTTTCAAGCATCCGGTCTCTTTTTTTCCGGTTTTCCCGCTCGAGTTTTTCAAGGACTTCATCCGGTGGTTTATCCATCCCTTTTGAAATGATAAATAGTGTCTTCATTGTACTCTCCATTGATGATGTATCCATTTTTTAAAGGTTCTATGTACGATCCTCACCCTCCGCTTCCAGGTACTCTTGATCCCGGCTCTGACTTTGCTCCTCCTCTTCATCCGCTGCCGCTTCGAGAGCCGGCAACAATCCCATCAGGCAACCCAGGAAGATCATATTGCGATAAAAAGTCAGCATAACATCGAAATAAGAAACTACCAATTGATTGAGTACAGCAATGACGACCACTAAAGCCACTGCTTTGAGATAGGGGTCCTTTAATCGGGTATAGACGGCCACTCCTCTGAACGCAAATGCATTAAAGAAGAAGAAAAACAGCATAAATCCCACTGCTCCGGTTTTTATATAAACCCAGAATAATTGGTTATGCGGAATATAATCCCGGAGTGGAAATGAGATATTGGCCAGTTCTACCGGCATGTCATACGCATTGCCAAAGCCAATTCCCAGTACCGGCTCTCGCTGGGCAGTAACCGACAAATTATAATTTTCGATTTCCCGATATAGGTTGGAGTAATAGTGCCTGAGATTTTCCTCGGGGTCCGGAGTAACAATTCCTGATTTAATCAGCTGAACCGGTGCTGCTATGGGCTCATCACTATTCCAGTACATAACGCCGTAAACCCCGAGCACCAATGCAACGGGAAACGTTTTTTTCACAAAACTCCATTGGACTTTAGGCGGGAGCAGGATTAAAAAAGCGGCAATTGTTATTAACAAGGAAGCATAAGAAGCTCGTCGCTGTCCGGCATAAAATCCCAACAGGATGGGTAAGAGAAAAATAAACAGCATGGTACGCTGGGCGCTATTGGTTTTAAATACCAATAAAGCCATCAGGAAGATTATAATGGGAATCATTAACACCGGATCTTCATTACTGGTCAGGGTTTCGTAGCCACCGGTTGAAAAGCCGAGCGATATAAACCTCATCCCACCCTGAATAGCCTTGATGGTAACAGCCGCAATAAAAACCCAGAACAGAATATTGATCTGCTTTTTGGTACGAATGATCTGAGGTACAAGCAAATACATCATCGCCAAATAAAACACGGCCCGGACTTCCCACAATGCTACCAAAAAATCGCCTCCCTGCATCATTCCGTATAAGAATGACAACCCGAACCACCCCATGAACAGAATAAAAGCCGGCCAAACCGGAATCGGCCTGAAATCTATCTGACTGTTGATGAAATAATGAATCACCCATGAAAGCGCGATAATTACAATATGAAATTCCACCGGGTTGAAAACCGCCGGTTCAAGCTCCGGCAAATAGACGATTTCCTTAATGTTGTTGAAAAACATTACCTGAAAAGTGACCGGCTCAAAGCCGGCAACCTCAAACTGATCAAACAGAACAACCAGAAACAAAAAGGTGTACAGGGCTATATCGGGGCGCACTACTGCCAAAACCAGAAAACAGCTCACATAAAGCAGGGTCGTGGATACCGGTACGTCTCCGTTAAAATGCCAGAGTGATAAGCCGAAAATCAGACTGAAAAGTATCAGCAGCCATAAGACCGGTGCTGTTTCCCGGTCAAGCCCCAAAGGCTGCAAGATGAATTGGCGGTACCACCGGATCGGAAAACTTACATCGTAGAATGAAGTACTCATAGGGTTTGCCTGTTTCCCTAATAATCAGGGTAATCCATGTTAAACAGCATGTAGGTAACAAAGCCTGTTAACAATAGTGTGATCAGCAAAACAAGTACATAAGAGCCTGTCTTTCGACCATCAGCCACCCGACCTAACAATAATACCAAAAGATGAAATGCTACTATACCGAGGATGATCTTCATGACCTAATAGGTGTTGTTTTTATCAACTTTATTAAATATGTACCCGATAACCTGGTCTTCATCGATATGCCGGAAAATTTTATTCAGCTCCTCCTCCTTGGTATTCTGTGTATCCACAACAGCGAGCAGGCCATCCATCTCATTGGCAAACAGTACCGGGTAATCCTTAATCGGAAAAACAGAGCTCATATCTACAATGATAAAATCAAAAGACTCTTTGAGAGTATTTATCATCTTTCGGAGTACTGTAAGGTCATTTACTCCCGGCTGATATGATTTTACATCCCCGGCCGGAAGCACATACAAACTGTCTACTTTGGTTTGGGTCAGGCTCATCTGCTCCCCTTGAAAAATCTCCACTATCCCGGGGGAGGGTTTAACGCCAAAGATTTTATGCAGCCGGGGCTTTTTGAAGTTCAAATCTACCAGTACGGTTTTCAGTTCATAAGCCTGCGCCAAAGAAACCGCCATATTGGAAGCAATCAGCGTTTTTCCTTCTCCGCGCTGTGAACTGGTTATGCCGAATGCCATCTGCAATCTCCTGTACTCACTGGGAAGTTTCATAAAGTTGAACCCGTTGTAGTACTTACTGGCTACCACCGAAGTATCCAGATACTTTGCCCGCTCCTCAGAAATAACCATCGGCAGTCCTGACTGTGAACGGGTGGCGAAATCGACATCATCAATTAAGACTTTGTCGGGTTTCAACTCAAAATCTTTGTTAGAAGAGTTATTCTTATTCATAGGAGATATAGGCAACAATGGGCTTGTGATATCGCACTTTTTCAATTGAGCGTACGGTGGTATCAAGAGCTTCAGCAAGTGCAGCCAGGAAAATACCCAGAACTATACCGGCGATAAGTCCCAGAGCTACAATGAGGCGTTTATTGGGAGAGTGAGGTTCATCCGGTACAATGGCGGCATCGAGAACCACAAAGTTTTCACCCGATCGTTCACCTAAATCCCGCGAAATTTTAGCCTGCTCAAGGGCGGTAGTCATCTCGTTAAATAGTGACTCGTACACGCTATAATCGGAGCGCGCGGTTTCTTCCTGCCTATCAGCGATATAAGCCTGTTCCAGTTTATTAAGTTTATCATTTCGGTTATTTACCAGTCGTTCGCGTCGCTGCTCATGTCTCTGAATCCGGGTCTCCAGCGCTGAAGGAATCCGTTGGGTAGTTTCGATAATTTGCTCGGTCAGCCTTTGCACCTGTGGAAAGCTGTGTGTATAAGACTGCCTCAACTCCTCGTATTCTTCGAGTTGTTCGCCCAGTTCATCACCGTACGGGATATCTTCCATTGGCAGATTAAACAGCCTTTGAAACTGCCGCTCTCCCTGATCGCTTTCCAGAAAATCATTTATCAGGGCCAGGTCCTCTTCAAGCTGCACCAGATTCCATTCGGTTTCATCGAGGCTGCGTTCAATATCTCTCAATTCCGTTTGAATGCCTCCCACATCTAACGGCACATCCTGTAATCTGCTTTGAGATTCGGCCAGCATTTCCTCCCGGCTCATTCGTACAAACTGCTCAAGATCTTCAACTTTACTTTGCAGGAAATTCACCGTTTCGGTGTTACGGCGGTTTTCAAGATTTACCCGGCTGTCAATAAAGTGACTTGCCAGCAGCTCGGCTCCCTCTTTTGCTTTTTGAGGATCCGTACTGTGAAAAATGATTTCGAATGAATCCGAGCTGTTGTTAGTTGTGGAAATTTTTGAGCGCACCGACTCTACAAATTGCTGCCGGCTTCTTCTTTTATGCTTTCCTTCCGGATCAAGATTCAGCGAATCGATCAGCATTTCGACGGCCGAGCGGCTGTAAATAATTTCATTGAACGTCTCCAGCCTGTCCTCTGTATCTCTCGGGTCGGTCATGTCATAGAGGATCAACGGGTTCAGCGCCTCATCTTTCTGAACCAATATCGTAGTTGAAGACCGATACTCCGGCTCGATGTAATATAATGCGGCTACGCTGAGCATAACCATCAGCAGTGGTGTAAAAATAATCAGTTTTTTTCGGCGAGCTGCGACCCGTTTAATTTCCTGTGTTATTTGCTGAGCTTGGTACACGGTGATTCCGAATTTGGGATTGCAAAATGATTTCAAATGAGTACTTAAGACAATTACTGTGCCATATCATTATCCTGATGATTGCCCTGTTAGCCGATAACTCAATGCAGTTCAGCATATAAAAAAACCTGTTCTGGAATCGGGAAAACTCTGTAATTCACTTTCATTTTTTTTTACACATCCCGGCTCGGCAGCATGTAAAACTTACTCATGAAGTCCCTCCTGCGCCCCCCTTCAATACGCGCTATCTCAAATACCGGCAATCACCGATGGGGACGGCACACTTTTTGAAATTAACTCCTCTTTCATACAGGTTATATCTAAATCAGCTTTTCACCAATGAATTTCATTTGTAAGCAAATACAGCAAGGTGTACCAATCGCTCTCATTATGATGGCTTTTGCCGCCTGCAGTACTACCGACCAGACACAGGGTGACATATCACGGGCACTTTTGCAAAGTGAAGCTGAACCTCAGATAGCAGAACCGGTTGACGATGACTATCGCATAAAAATCGGGGATGAGGTAGAGGTTCTGGTTTGGGAAGAGGCGGAATTCAATACATCCACAACGGTTTCCAGAACAGGTACCATTGCCATGCCCTTGCTTGGAGAGATACAAGTAGCCGGGTTAACCAGAGATGAGCTTGAACGCCGGTTAAAACGGCGGCTGGCCGAATACATTCGCGGGGACGTGAACCTTACCATCTCAATTCAGAATACTCAGGATTTGATGGTTTCGGTATTTGGCATGGTTTCTCGCCCGGATAATTACCCGATCGTTAACGAAACCTCCATTTTTAATATACTTTCCACAGCCGGAGGGCCTACGGACGACGCCAATATCCGCAAAGTCAAAATCTACAGAAGCGGTGGAGTTAACAATTTTGATGTTGTTGACCTGAGCGACTATCTGGAAAATGGCATGATGCATGATTCAGCTACCAAAGTGTATCCGGGAGATATTGTTTATGTCCCACGGCAGAATAACGCCATAAGGGAAATGTCCGGGTTTTTGGGTGATGTA
>SLQI01000438.1 GCA_007131535.1 Balneolales bacterium
CAAGCAGCAAAGATGGTAGAAATTAAATAAAGGTTCAGGATACTTTTCTTTTGGCTCCAACCTCTGGCGAGAAGCCGATGATGTATATGGGATTTATCCGGCAGGAAAATACTTTTCAGGCATTGTTTCATAGAAACAGGCTGCTCTTCACTGGTTCCGGGCAGCCATGGCCTGAGAAATCTTCGGAGCATGGCTACACTGGTATCTAATATGGGGAGCGCCATTATTGAAACACCAACTACAAGGGCAAACGCAGCAGGTGATTTTACCGATGCCTGCATCGCTCCGAGGGCGAGAATAAATCCAAGAAGCAAACTTCCCGAATCACCGAGAAAGATCCTTGCCGGTGGGTAGTTGTATTTCAGGAATCCCAATAATGTACCGGCAACAGCAAAAAGGACAACGGCAACCGTAAAATGCGCATTTAAAATACTGACGAAAGCAATAGTAAGTGCGGCAATACCAGCAATGCCGGATGCAAGTCCGTCAAGTCCGTCAATCAGGTTAACAGCATTGGTAATGGCAAGTATCCACAATACCGAAAGCGGCCAGGCCACCCAACCCAGTTCAACAAAGGTATCGGTGAGCGGTATAGTTATGGCTGAAATATTCAGTCCGGAAACGACAACGGTGATCGCGGCCAGTGTTTGAACCAAAAACTTAACTCCGGCTGAAATCGGCTCGACATCATCAATAATACCAAGAATTAATATGATCAAAATTCCAACTGCTACTCCCGGAACAATATGAAGCCTGCTGTTAATAGCTTCGGCAACGGAGCTATCCCAAATCCACAAAAAAGCTACGGTTAAAAACATCGATGCGGCTATTGCCAGGCCTCCCAGGCGCGGAGTTGGGGTTTGATGTACCTTTCGGGAGTTGGGATAATCAATCGCTCCGATGTAATGCGCCAGCCGGATTATTAAAGGGGTTATTACAAGTACCAAAAGGAAAGCGACGGCAAATCCTATTAGATAAACGGAGGGTTGCATATTCGGAATGTATTAGCAATTGGGGTTTGGGTGTTCCAGTTTGTACCGGCACAGATATTCTTGCAGCACACTTTCGGATAAACCCAGCAATTCGGCTGCCCTGTTACGGTTGGGGGAAATCTGAAGAATGGTGTACAAAAGATTGCGTTCAGCGCTGATAAAACTTTGCTGGCTTATGTGATCTTCGATGGAACACAGGTTTTTGTTGGATTGTAACAAATAGGGGGGCAGGTTTTTGTCTTCAATTTGGATGTCGTCGCACAGCAGAGAGGAGTATTCAATGGCATTCTGAAGTTCCCGGATATTCCCCGGCCAGCTGTAGCTTATACACCGGTACATGGTTTGAAATGAAATTCCTTTAGGCGACGATGGATAGCGGGAAGTAACCTTATTAAAGTATTTTTGAATCATATCCGGGATTTCTTCGCGCCGGGTTCGTAAAGGGGGTAGGTGTAACACATGCCAAAGCGGATCTTCAGTAGCATTGGTGCTGTTAACCCAGTTACCATTGAGTTGTTGGCCGGGTTTGAGGGTAAAGGTTACGATCAGCCGGATCTTGTTGAGGTATGAAATGTTACCGGATCGGTAGAAAAAGTCATGAAGCTCATTAAAGAGATTGAGAAGACTATAATTCAGGTTTTTGATGAGCAGCGTTCCGTTGCGGGCACGTGAAAGGGCTGCGTTTTGATCAGGATAATCAGAAATTGAGGTAAGCCGGCCGAACAGTTCAGATCTGAGCTCTTCTTCAGAGTGACCGGTGCAATAGACTTTAACCAACCGGCCGTCAGCGCTGTTGCTGTACTCATGTATCATCCCGGCAAGCCATGATTTGCCTGTACCGGTTTCACCGGTAATCAGAACAGGCCGGCTATCCTGTAGAATTTCTCTGATACGCAGATTGACCGGCTCCATAGCCTTACTGCCATTGGCGAATATGTCCGGTATTTTGCTCAATTGTTAATAATGACAAAGTTGATAAGTTCGAGTGAGAAGCGGGATCAATACGGTTTTATTTATCCCACCAATTGATCACCTCAATTTGGCGTCTCTTCTTACATAATTAGTGCCTGTAAGAAAAATGGTAGTGTCGTAAGAAAACGCCAGGATCAAGGCGCGCGAAGTTTCCAAAAAGCATAGTGTACAACCCGTACATGAGCATTTTGGGACGAGCGGAACGCCGGTATTGGCGTTTTCTTAGACACTAATTTGATTTGGTAGTTGAGTACAAGTGTAATGCCAAGCTGGTGTTGAGTATGGGTAAGGTGTTGAATTATAGCTCTTTGTGTAGTTTTCTGGATGTGTGCGGATGATTAGTAAAGTCTATACATAATTTCCATGAAACAATTATTCTCAAATCGGAAAGGCGGATTGTGTAAATAAGTGGCAAAGAAATACTACAGAATTCAGGAAGGGATCGGCAGCGTAACATCAAAGTTGCAGCGGGTAAAGGATTTGATGTGATAAATTTATCTCAATGCTTAACAATGCATTAAGAATGATTTTCAGAGATTGTGGTACTCTTTAAAAATCCATGGCAGGGCAACCACCGGGAGTTGGCATATAAGTTGAACCTCTGGAATCCGGAAAATTTAACTAATCCGGATTACATATCTTTTGAGAGAGAGCAAGCTATACCACCATACGCAACCTGCGGCGGGTGAGTCCCGATCGGCGGAGAGAGGAGCGGCATCAACGGAATGGCGCCACCGATCAGTTTCTGTAAATATTGGAACAGCTGAGCTAACGGCAAGGGAGTGGCCCGGTAAAGAAGAAATTATGGGTCTGAAGTTTCATAATCTGAAACGGGAGGAGGCCCTCGACCGGGTTTGTAAGCATATCAGAAACAGGTCGTTTGGTTCAGCTGCCCGTACGCTGTTTTATATAAATGTACATAGCTACCATTTAGCTAAAAGCGATGAAGACTTTCGCCACTGCATCAATCAGGCAGATACCGTACTGCCCGATGGCAGCGGAATCAGTTACGCCGGTAAGGTTTTCGGACGTCCCATCGCTGAAAACTTAAACGGAACCGATTTTACGCCTGCCTTATGCAGCAAGCTGGCCGAAGAAAGAAGATCGGTTTACCTGTTGGGTGGAAAACAAGAGGTGGTCGGGGCCTGTATTGATTATCTTGAAAAGACCTACCCGGGCCTGAAGGTTTTAGGAGGTCGTTCGGGTTACTTTTTTCAGGATGAACATGAGCAGATTTTAGCCGATATAAATAAACATAGCCCCGATCTGCTCCTCGTGGCTATGGGTTCCCCTCATCAGGAAAAATGGATAGTGCGCAATGTATCCCGCCTGGATGTCGGAGTTTGCAGCGCCGTGGGCGGCTTATTTGATTTTTGGTCGGGTAAGTACCGAAGGGCCCCTGCATGGATGCGAAAAAGCGGTATAGAGTGGATACACCGGTTCATGCAGAATCCGGTTAAAAAGTGGAAGAGAGTGATTGTTGAAATACCGGCTTTTCTGACAAGAGTGACTTTTTTGTCAATACGGAGAATGTTTGGACTCAAAAAGGCAGAGGCGTGATTGATGGATGAGGAGATTCGTTCATCAATAGCCCGCAATGGCGGGATAATGATGGCCACCCAGTTAATAACCTGGATCTCTACCTTTGTGCTGCTTCTTTTTCTTCCCCGGATGCTGGGAAGCGAAGCATTCGGGGCATTGTATCTGGCTTTATCACTGGCCATGATTCTTGAAGTGGTAATAGGCTTCGGCGGTAATCTCATGATACCCAAAGAGGTGGCCAGAAACCGCGATAAAGCAGGTACCATACTGATGAATTACATCGGACTTCGCATTGCGGTTTGGGTTATTGGGCTATCACTTATAATGTTGTTTGCCTGGGTCGCCGGTTACTCTTCAGAGGCCGTTCTGTTAATATTCATTATATGCGTTTCTAAACTGTGGGAGGGTATAAGCAAGACCATCAAAAGCTGTTTCCAGGGAATTGAACGACTGGAATACCCCTCACTCGGGATTATCGGGGAAAAAGTATTTGTCTCTGCAGTGGCCGTAGCCCTTTTGTTTATGGGCTATGGTGTTGTTGCTATAGCCTGTGTGATTGCCGCAGGTACGCTGCTGAATCTCATCATCAGTTCAATTTTTATCCCAAAGCTGACCCAGGGACTTCCTAAAGTAGAATGGAGCCAGACCTCCGCGCTGATTAAAAGCAGTCTTCCCTATTTTCTCGGCTCGGTTTTCGGGGTGATTTACTTCAGGGTGGACGCGGTGATGCTTTCGCTTCTGACAAGTGAAGATGTGGTTGGCTGGTACGGAGCGGCCTATCGTTTTTTTGATGTAGTGATGTTTTTACCCTCCATCTTTACGCTTGTAGCCTTCCCGATCTATTCTCGTTTGTGGGTGAGCGAAAAGCAAAAGCTTGCTGATACGACGCGCAAAAGCCTGGAAATTTTGTGTATAGCCGGGGTCCCGATTACACTTTTGATTTTTTTCAACTCCCGGTCGATTGTCAATTTGTTTTTCGGCCTGGAAGAGTACCTTGCGTCGGTGATCATCCTGCAAATTTTTGGGGTGGGGATATTATTGATTTACATCGACTTCATTCTCGGCCGAACTATAATGGCTGTGGATAAGCAAAAAATATGGGCGTTCGTCGGGTTTCTGGCCATATTCGTAAATATCGGGCTGAATTGGTTTCTGATCCCCTATACTCAGGCACAATTTGGCAACGGAGGTATTGGGGCAGCAGCTGCTACTTTGGCAACGGAATTGTTTATAATGGCCTCTGCGCTGGTGTTGATCCCCAACCATCTCATTAAAGGAATCAATATTGCAGTTCCTGCTAAACTCATCGTATCCGGTTTAGTGATGGGCGCATTTCTGAAAGCAGGTATAGATATAGGAGTGCACTGGATATTGGTATCTCTGGTTGCCTCAGTGTTGTATGCGGCCTTGCTTCGCATTACCGGAGTTGTCAATGCTCGTCACATGCAGATCCTGCAGGAACTGTTCCATTACAAGAAGATTAAATCTGTGTTTGTAACCCTAAAAAGCTGATCTCATGAAGATTCTTTTTGTCTCACCTTATACCCCGGTTCCTCCAATGTATGGCGCTGCGACACGTATTTATCATTTATTGAAGGCTTTATCGGAAAATCATGAGGTAACGTTGGTATTCAATGGCAGCGAACAGGAAAAGCAGATACTCGAATTGGAATTTCCTTGTCTTCAGGAGGTAATTGTTACCCCGTTTCCCAGGAGATACTACTACCGGCGATTGTGGCAGTTGGCAAGCATATTTCAGGTCCGCTCATTTTACTATTCGTACGTCTATAATAAAAGCATGCAGGACGTTTTGTTAGACCTGACCTCAGGTAACCGGTTCGACCTGATTCATACCGAATTTCCAATGATGGCATTGTATGAGGTTAACGGTTCTGCTCCACGGGTGCTTGATGCGCACAATGTTGAGTTTTTGAATTTTAAAAGGATGTATCAAAAGGCGCAATTCAGTTTGAGAAAATGGTTTTACTATCGGGAATACAAGTATGCATCGACAAAAGAAGTAAGCATCTGTAAAACCCAGAACGCCATTCTTACCACCTCTGAAGTTGACAAAAAGGAACTGAAAAAATCAGTCAATAATGTGCCGATGCATGTGATCCCGAATGGGGTGGATGGCCGGTACTTTGCACCGTTTGATGAACCGGGAGAACCTAACTCCCTGGTGTTTACCGGAATGATGGGGTATTTGCCGAATGATGACGGTATGTTGTACTTCCTTCAAAACATTTATCCGATCCTTCAAAAAAAGATACCGGATTTAACTATCTATATAGTTGGAATGAGTCCAACCAGGGAACTGCTATCCTACCGGTCAGATAACATCATTGTTACCGGCAAAGTAGATGATGTTCGCCCCTGGGTTCAAAAAGCCTCGGCATATATCGTACCTCTGCGAATGGGCAGCGGCACCCGGTTGAAGGTACTTGAAGCACTTGCAATGAAAAAGCCGGTGATCACAACCACTCTGGGATGCGAGGGCATTGATGTGAAACATAACGATTCGGTTTTAATAGCGGATACCCCGGATGATTTTGCTGATGCTACGCTCCGGGTTCTTCGGGATAAACAACTGAGAAACCGGCTTATTCAAAACGGATATCAGCTGGTTCAAGAAAAGTATGAATGGTCTGTGGTGGGGGAGTCCCTCATAAAGGTTTATAATAAGTTTGAGGGGGATCGGCAATCCCGGGTCACCACGGTATGGAAAGAGCAAACGGACTTGCTTTAATTCTTATAGGTTTGGTCGCAGTACTTTATAAAACATGGGGGTTATCTATGATTACACTCAGGCCTTTTGATCTCCGGAATATCGGAATGCACTTCCAATGGAATAATGATGAAGAAATAAACTACTACGATTCGGATTTCCCGTTTCAACCCGAAGATTTTGAATCATTCATCAGAAGGATAAACCGGATTACCAGTACGACAGAAAAGTCGAATTACATTTTTGAGATTCACCTGGAACACCAGTCAAAAATGATCGGGGTTGTAGATGTAATTCGAGTAGATCGATTTAATCGTCAGTGCTCTGTGGATTGCTGCATTGGTGATAAAAAGTATCGGAATAGGGGGTATGGAAGCAAAGCCCTGCAGCAGGCGCTCAGTTTCTGTTTTCTGGAACTGGGCATGAATAAAGTGACTACAGCTGCATTTGATTTCAACAAGGTTTGGATTCACGTAGTAAAAAAAGCGGGCTTTCGCACCGAAGGTACGCTCCGGCAACACGCCTATAAAGGTTCAGGCTATTCCGATAAACTGATATTCGGTCTGCTTCGCAATGAATTTGAGCTGCAACACTATGCTCCCGGCCGGAAAAAAGCTGTTTAGCCGGAATGTTCTCCATGTAAATCAATTATACAAATTAAACCCAGTTGTTGTGAAATAAGGTGACATTCAGCAAGTCCCGGTATTGTGGAGAGACGTACACTTTCTGTAAACCCCTGATTTGTGGCGGGTAAAAGACCTGTGCATCAGCTGGTGAAAACAGGCACGGATGTTGAAACATGGTGGTGTGAGACCGATTAAAAACCTTGCAACAACTGATGCCTGAACCCACTGCTATCTACAAAGAGCCTATCCATACCAACGGTACAGCAACATTTACCAGCTTGCCTCAAAACGGCAAAGCGGATATTGATGTGCCTGTACTGATGTATCATCGCATTATTGATAATAGAGTAGCAGCGAAGGACAACTGGTTGTGTGTACATGTTGATGTATTTGATAAACAGTTGCGCATGCTTGAGCTGTGGGGGTACTCTGCCATCACATTTTCCGACTACTATCTCTATATGCAGGGTAAGCTTATCCTGCCGAGAAAACCGATTATTATAACCATAGATGATGGGTATCTGGACACCTACACCCATGCGCTTCCATTGCTCAAACAATATGGAATGCGCGCTGTGGTATTTGTGCTGGGAGACCGGGGTTTGCATTACAACAAATGGGATGAGCATAAAGGTATACCACCGGCCGCTTTGATGAACAACAATCAGATACTTGAACTGTATCGGGAAGGCATTGAGATTGGCGCCCACTCCCTTAGCCATCCGGATTTGAGCTGTCTGCCGAAAGAAAAAGCCTGGAAAGAAATCAACAGGTCAAAAACTCTATTGCAGGAGGAGTTAGGGATAGAGCCGATAGCTTTTTGTTACCCGTACGGGGGCGTATCCCCGCTGGTTAAGCAGTTGGTGCAGGAAAGTGGGTTTCAGTTTGCATGCAGTGTGTTTAGCGGCCCTGCTCAATTCCGAAAAGACCTCTTTGAAATTCGCCGGATCACCGTCCGGAATAAACTCACAGATTTGGCTTTACGACTTATGATTCCCCAAAAAATCATAACAGGGTTACGGGAAGGAATCAGAAAAAACAAACGGATAACGGAACACTGAAATTTATAAATGGTGAACAAATTACATCACTATCCGCTTAATCGAATTTTCGAATAGTGATGATTAAAACAAGAAAAGAGCATGGAAATTAATTCATACAAGGGAGCAACCGGTTTATTTGATCAACATAACCATAACGAAATAGTTGATTTTACCGGAAAAGTAAGAAAGGGGAAGGTCCGGATTCAGTTAATGGATCATATGCCGGAGATCGAGCAGTACCGGCATCAATGGGACAGGCTTATTCACAAAGCAAACGGATCGGTTTTCCAGACTTTTGCATGGCAGGGAAGCTGGTGGAAAAAATTTGGCGGAAAAAACAAGCTGTTCATTCTGGCATTTTGGGATGGTGACCATTTAATCGGAGTGGCCCCTTTTTATATAGATCGGCAGAAGTTTTTCGGGGTCAAATTGTTTAAGGTCTTGAAGTTCATTGGTTCTGATATTCCCAATGAACAAGGCCGTGGGGCATTTATTGACTATAGTGTAAGTGATTTTCTGGATATTATCGTAGATCCGGGTTACGATGATGAAGTAGCAGCCCTGTTATTGCATTTCTTAGCTAACTCAACCAAATATTTCGATCGAATCTGCCTGCAGGAGACAAGCGAAGTTAGCTGGGTGCAGCGTGTGCTGGTGCCTCGAATGAAACAGATCCGATGGGAGGTTGAAGTTCAGCAAAGCGATGTTTGCCCTGTATTGTATTTAAATACCGACAAGGGGGGAGATGCTTTTGAGCAATTCATGCAAGAACGAAAGCGCCGTATTCGAACGCAGATTCGGCAGTTGAACCGGATTATGGAAGAACAAAAGTATTTCAAAGTCTGTCGGATCCAAACCGAAGATGAGCTGGAATACTATTTTCCCCAACTTGTAGAATTGCATCAAAAAAGATGGAACGACCTTGGTTACCCCGGTTCGTTCAGCGAGGGCCGGTACACAGAGTTTTTGCTGGACGTATTTCGGAAGTTGCTGCGGGAAAACAAGTTGTGGTTTGTAGTTGTAGAGAGTGAGACTAAACCCATTGCATTCAGCACAAATATGGTGCAAGGCAAAAAGGTTTATGAAATCATGAAGGCATTTGATCATTCATCATCACTGACAAAATACCGCCCCGGTAATGTTGCCCAGTTCTATATGATCAGTGAAGCACTTAAAGCAGACTTTAATGAGGTTCATTTACTGAGGGGAAATGAACGCTATAAATATGCACTAACCGATCATGATTTAAAAAACTATATAGTTAAAACCAATATCCCTAAAACCGATGTAAAGCTGAAAAAGTGGACACTCAGAATCAGTGATCACCTCAAGCCCGTGAAGTTCAAATTGGTCAGAGAGTTTGCTGTAATTGGAGTTCATATGAAAAACCTCGGCCTCCTGAGATTCCCGAAGCACTATATAAGCAATCTTAATGGCAGAATTAAAAACCACTTTTAAACACGCCAACAGATACCATAAGCAGTGAAACTGATAAAGAATGGAAATTGAAAAGAAACATATTAGTAAAAGCTATAATGGGAATAAGCAAAGTATGC
>SLQI01000314.1 GCA_007131535.1 Balneolales bacterium
AATATATAGACCACGCCCCGGCACTGATTATTGTTTTTAAGGAGCGATACCAAATGGAAAACGGGGTTCGGCGTAAAAATTACTATGTAAATGAATCGGTTGGCATTGCTATTGGTTTTCTGATAACGGCAATTCATAATGCCGGACTTGTTACGCTGCCTCATACCCCCAACCCGATGAGTTTTCTAAATGATCTTCTGGAGCGCCCTAAAAACGAGTCTCCCATCCTGCTCATGCCGGTCGGTTTTCCCAAAAAAGATACGGAAGTACCGGTGCTAAGTCGCAAACCTCTTGATGAAATCATGCACATTTATGATTGATGGATGAACGATCAGGGCCGGGTTTAAATCTTATGATCATATCACTAACAGCCTTATCAAATGGGATATAAAGCCTTACTTTTCGGAGCCAGCGGACTTACCGGTAGCTATTGCCTGAACTTTCTGCTGGATCAGCACCGGTATGATGAAGTCGCGATCATCACCCGGAAACCTATACAAAAAACCCACCCTAAGCTGGTACAGCATGTGATCGATTTTGGTACAATCAAAAAACACCGAAATCTATTGGAGGCCGATCATGTATATTCCTGTCTGGGTTCAACGATCAAAGAGGCCGGATCGGAGCAGGCTTTTCGTGAAATTGATTTCGGCCTGAATACCTATATCGCCCGGACCGCTTACGAACTCGGTGCATCACGATTCTCATTAATTTCTTCGGTGGGAGCTGATCCGGACTCCCGCTTTTTTTACCTCAAAGTAAAAGGAGAAACCGAGGAGGCTATAAAATCCATAGGATATAAGAGTTTGTTGATTATGCGACCGGCCGGTCTTCTCGGCAAACGCAAACATATGCGACTTAAAGAAGCTTTTGGAAACCTCGGCGGGAGGCTCGTCTCCCCGGTACTCATCGGCCCGTTGCGACGCTACCGGCCTATTAAAGCTGAAGCCGTCGCCTTTGTGATGTGTCAACTGCCGGAGGAGTCATTAAACGGAATTCATATCTATGAGAATGACACCATACAGCAACTGTATGATCAATTCCAGGGGAAAGCCGAATAGTACCGACAACCTTTAACTCCCGCTTCTATGAGTGAAGAAAGTGCAAATCAGGATTTCCCGATCGACGGAGTGCTGGATCTTCATATTTTTAAGCCTGATGAAGTAAAGTCCCTTGTACCGGAATATATCCGGGAGTGCCATCAGCGTGGTATATATTCGATTAGGATTATTCACGGGAAGGGCACCGGAGTTTTGCGTGGCATCGTTCATGCAATTCTGGATAAGCACCCGCTCGTTTCGGACTACCGCATCGGAGGAAGCTGGGGGTATACAGTAGCTGACCTTGACCCCAAAGCAGACAGCAGCAACTTGTAAACAAAGTTATAATCTTGCGAAGCTCACTCTTTTACCCCGGGTCAACCCGAAAAAATATTTAACCATTAGCATCAATTCATAAAATCTCCTATAATACAGGTCGTATCCTGAATGTAATTCAATTTATCTGATCAGGGGTTTAATTTCTTTAATCTAAATGCGATTGTACTACAATCGCCTGGTGTGTGATAAGGGCAGGTTATTCAGATTTAATCGGAATATAATTTTCCTGAAGCCTGCTTGTGTTTACTCCGGGAATGATTAACAAAATTTTCTTGGAGTTATGGATAAGCTCATTTATATTTTAAAAAACGTGTACACTCTAACATGTGATGTGATGCTTTTACTACTCTCTTCTCTAATCTCTTATAGCCATCTTGCCTTACAGGTATCCGTTGATGGTGTAGGCAGCTTCATGTATACAACCGCAATGCTTGCTTTGCTGGTCATTGGAGGGTATATCTTAGCCGTTTCCTATTTGAAGTACTGGCGCTATTATAAGAAAGGAATTATGGCACTCAGTTCATTTATACCGATACTTGGCCTCGGGTTAGTTTTATTTATCCTGGGACTCCTGATGCTTTTCACCTGGTAAATTAGAAAGCTCTGGAAGTATTCCGGATATTCCGAATTATTGAGTACATAACCTTTTTTAAATAAGTGGCATAACAGCATTTTGCTTACTAAAAAAGCCGGCAAATCTTTGGTACAGACTTGCCGGCTTTTTATTAGCCCTCACACATTGTCAGATGCACTCATCACTGACAATTTCACCGTTGATAAAAACCTTGCACGTACGTGAAGTGTACTCGAACGGGTCATCTTCAAATAATGCAATATCGGCATCCTTACCCGCTTCCAGTGTGCCGACTCTATCATCAACACCTAAAAGCTGAGCAGCGCCGAGCGTCAGGGATTCAATGGCCGCTTCCCTTGGAAAACCGTTTCTTACGGCAATAGCAGCTTCGTAGTGTACAACCCGGGTTTTCGGGACATACCCTTCATACCCACTTTGAAAATACACCGGAATGCCTGCTTCATGCAATTTTCCTGCCGTTTCAAATGAAGCGTTTTCTGTCGGACCTCCGGTACGTACCATCGTTGGATGAATAATCACCGGCACACCAGCTTCAGCAATATGCTCTTTTACCAAATACGCTTCCGCCGCTCCGCTCAGATAGATATCAATATCAAACTCATCCGCAATACGCAGCGCTGTCATGATTTCCGGAGCCTGCTGTGCCATAATCATTGCATGAGCCTCACCCTCCAGAATCTGAGCCAGAACTTCCATTCCAATATCCCGCGACCCGCCGTTTTCACGGTATTCTTGAGCGCGGATCAACTCTTGCCGCAGCATTGCCGCGTTTTTAGAGCGGGTACCGGGTGATGAAAAATTCATACCAACCGCCGGCCCGAGACTCATCGAAACCGTATGCACCGAATCCATGATGGCTTCACCAACTGAGTTGCCATGGGTTTTAATCACCATAGTCTGACCGCTCATGGTGGCTCCGGGGGCATGACCGGTATGCACTGTTGTAACACCAAGACTGCGTACCCAATCCACCAGCTCTTCCCGGGGATTGTACGCATCAAATGCCCGGAGTTCCGGCTGTATCGGGCTGGAGGTTTCCAGGGCATCCTGATCGTCACTTACATTGTAAATCCCGTTCAAACCGACGACCGTACGTGCATCAATAAAACCCGGAGTTACCACTCCCGCTTCATGGCGTTCGAAGTTATCCGGTATGGTGATTTCATCCTGTCTGCCGACGGCAAGAATTCGGCCGTCTTCAACCAGCACGACCCCGTTTTCAATGGGATCATCACTCACCGGGTACACCTTATCACCGAGAATGGCGTGCTGCGCTTCTACTACACCCGGAATAACCAGGGCAAAAACTAAAATAGTTGATAATAATCTCATCTTACCTCCTGATTAATCGTAATGGCTGTGAATAGTCCCCTGAAATACATCCTTGCCGCCAACCGAATAGCGGTAGTGCTCCGGGTTGCTGCGGTCATAAACGCGTACCCCATCAATCCAGGTTTCCTGTACATGGGTGTAGACACTGAACGGATCTCCATCCAGTATGATGAAATCAGCATCCTTACCATCCACTAATGAGCCGACCCGGTCTTCCAGATCCATCATACGGGCGCCCTGGATTGTCAGTGCTTCTAAAGCGGCTTCCCGACTCATACCGGCACGCACGCCCTGTGCAGCCATTCGAAAAAACAGGCGGGAGTCGGTAACCCCGTCATCCGTATGATAGGCTACATCAACCCCGGCCTCTTCCAGTACCGGGCCGTTTTTATAAAGAAGGTTTACGGCTTCATGCTTTCCGCCGGGACTGTCCAGGGATATGATAGAGGCCGGCACACCGGCTTCGGCAATTTCATCAGCTACTTTCCAACCTTCGCTGACGTGTTGCAGCACCAGCCGAAAATCAAACTCTTCAGAGAGTCGAATCGCCGTCATGATATCATTGTGGGTATGCGTATGAAAGTGCACGATGCGATCGCCATCCAGCACTTCCGTTAAAGCCTCGAGTTGCAGATTGCGAGAAGGCGGGTCCTGATCCTCATCTTCTTCAGCAGTCCTGAGCTGCTCCCGGTAATCCTCAGCCTGAACAAACAGCTCTCTTACCAGAGCAGCTGATTTGCCCCGGGTTCCGGGAAACGGAGGATTGGCTCTAATGGAATTTGTCCCGTTTGCCATCTTTATGCCACCGGTGATCTCACCTTCGATGCCGTCGGTCAGCAGCATATCGTAAATAGTGGTTGCATCCCGTAGTTTGAGATAAACCGTTTGCCCGCTAAGTAAATGGCCGCTTCCGGGCATCACGTTCGCTGTTGTAACTCCACCGGTGCGGGCTTTTTTAAATGAGTCGCTCTGTGGGTTGATGGCATCCAAAATGCGAACATCGGGATGAAGAGCATCTGAGCCGTCCCCGCCGTCTCCCTCACCTATATGGGAGTGCGTATCTACCAAGCCCGGCATGATAACCTTACCGGATACATCGTGAACTTCGGCATTACCGGGTACGGAAACCTCACCAACGGCACCGACCTCCTGGATGATGCCGTCCTGTACCACCAACACCCCATTATCAATGGGCTCCCCTTCTATAGGGATAATTTCTGCTCCTTCGAAAGCCTGAGGCGTTTCCTGTGCGGTCGCATGACTCAATGCCAGCCCCACAGCCAGACAGGAAACCCCGGCGTAGCGTATTAGTTTTATCATATTCTTTTTTTTTCTGGTTGATTGTTGCCGGGGTTACCGGTTGCCGGTTGCTGTTGTGCAAGAAAAACTCATCAAGCATCGAGCAACAAGAAACCGGTAACCGAAAAATTACTCGACGTACCGCTCCATGAACTCATAGATTCGGAGCAGCCGGTCGATACGCTGATGCGGATCGCCGGTTCGGGACAGCCCGTGTGCAGCATTGGGATAGCGCACATATTCCACATCTCTTTCCAGAATCTTGAGGCTTTTGTAAAGCATCTCGCTCTGGCTGACCCCGGTCCTCAGGTCAAGATCCCCGTGGATGATTAACAAGGGCGTATCGATGCGGTCAACATGAGAGATAGGCGATTGTTCATCCAGAATTTCCCGGATTTCGTCTTCCCAGGGATATCCTCCGAAACGATCCGGAACCAGCCGCCAGGCCAAACCTTCGCCAAGGAAAGTGGACAGATCATACACCCCTCGCTGGGCTACAGCCGCTATAAAGGGATGATCCATCGTCATGATCCAGGCTGTCAAATAACCGGCATAGGATCCGCCGGTAACTACGAGTTGGTCCTCGTCCACCCAGTCATTTTGCACGGCTTCCAGGGTAGCTTTAATCACATCGGTGCCGGGTCCGTCTCCCCAGTCCTGATGGTTGCCGTGCTGAAAGTCCCGGCCATAACCTGCAGATCCGCGCGGATTGGAATACAGCACACCATAGCCGCGGGCGGCCATCATCTGAAATTCGTGCCACATGGACGCCTCACCCGGCCCCCACATCACGGACGGACCTCCGTGGATTTGGGTCATGAGCGGGTAGGTTTCGCCTTCTTCAAACTCAGCGGGTTTCATCACCCAGTATTCAACTTCGTAGCCGTCCGTACTTTCAACTATACCCTGTTCAGGGTAGCTGAGAATACGGTCTTGCAGCCAGTCATGATTATGCGAGGAAATGCGCTGCTCGTTTTCTCCATCCGGACCGCTCACATACAATTCGAACGGATTGGAAACGCGGGTCATCACATAAACCAGCCCCTCCTCATGGACATCGTAGGAACGTATGCCTTCATCATCGGTAAAAAATTTCTCGTGTGTACCAGCATTCAGATCAAACCGGATGAGCGGGAAGCTTCCCTCGGTTCCGGTGGTTGCGTATAACGCGTTATCCGACGGATGCCAGGTTAAGCTGCCCATAGAGCGATCAATTTCTTCGGAAATGATCTCATAAGATTCATTTTGAACATCGTAAATGCCGATTTGTGTCTGCGCATATCCCCTGTCCCTTTGATCACTTGACATAAACGCCAGGGAGGTACCGTCCGGAGATGGAATCGGGGCAAATACCGAATGATGTTCGCGTGCCAAAAGCTTATCTACATTTCCGTCATTAACATCAACCGAATAGATTTTACTGATCTGAACCCGGTCCGGATGCTCGGTTTGATTACGGTTTCCATGGAAGACAATAGATTCCCCATCGGGCATCCAGGATGCTCCGGCATGGGAGTAAAAACCTTCGGTAAGTTTTTCCGGTTCGGCTTTCGGTTCATCCTCCATGATGAAGATGTGAGAAAACGAGAGATTCGCCTGAAGATGGGTTTCTCCCTGGAAATTGAGCCGATTGATCACCCTGGGATTTTCTTCTTCAGCATTATCCTGCATCCATGCCCGAATTTCTTCTATTGTGCCATCCGGATCCGGCTCGGTATCCTGAGCCCGGAGATGAGCGTCCGCAGATCTGCCCGGTATCTCAAGGGTCCACTCCGGGGGTTCCTCATATTTTTCGAGCAGATCATAATAGCTCCGGGATGAAGAAAACATGAGCGACCGCCCGTCCGGTGACCAGGAAGGAGAAAAAGCACCGTGTTCCTCTTCGGTATACTGTATCGCTTCTCCTCCTCGAAGAGACAGGACAAAAATTTGCGGAGTTCCGTCAACACTGCGGGTAAACGCAATTTTTTCCCCGTCCGGATGCCAGGTAGGCTGAGAAACCGATTCGTCTGAAAACGTCAGTTGGAGCGGCTCTTCTTCACCGTCCACATCCGCGAGAAATAGCTGAGTATTATAGCTGTATTCCTTTTCATCCTCTTTTACAATTCGCTGTACCGTGTAGATGAACCTTTCTCCATCCGGTGAGATTTCCACCGAACCGATTTGCCGGATTTTCAGCAGATCAGTCGGCTGAATCGGCTTTGGATTGGCTTCCAAAGCTAAAGGTATCACTAATACCGACAGGAAAAAGGCAATAGTATTCGTTTTCACCATGCGCTGTTTTGATAAGTGGAAGTTTACAAGGCATTAGAATAGCATTACCACATCAAACAGGCAAATTTGAGTTTGGAATGAAAATTGATAAGTGGCGACTGGTCAATGTACCAGTTCAAAACCACGAAAAAGCCCGAATCCGCAATTGCGAATTCGGGCTGAAAAACTAAATCTGAAAAATTGAGCAGGATTATTTAATGAGCGTCATTTCGTTGGAAATTACCACATCGCCATATTGCAGACGGTAAATGTAGACGCCGCTGGCAGCATTTGAGGCATCCCAGGTTACCTGGTGCGCACCGGCTTGCTGCGTTTCATCAACAAGCGTAGTGATGTGGCGCCCGGTGATATCGTAAATCTCCAGTTTCACTTGTCCGTTCTCCGGTATGGCATACTCAATGGTAGTTGCCGGGTTAAACGGGTTAGGGTAGTTTTGGGAAAGCTCGGGAGAGTCCGGCAGGTAATCCGCATCCACAATTTCAGAGGATACATCACGGTCACCTTCTTCATATTCGCTCATTTGGGCTTGTATTCCGGGAATCACAATTTCTTCCGGAGGCTCATCCTGTTGAATGGTTAAAGCTGAAGCTATCATTTCCGCAGGCTCCTCCTCTACACTCATCAGAAGGGCGATCAGATCTTCAATCTCTTCCATATCAATGGAGTATGGTTCTGCGGTCATCCGAACTGCCCCGCGTTCCGGAGCCCAATAGCTACTCAATGTGTAATCGTCGAGTATATCGGCCACGATATTGGGGAATTCAGCCCCTTCTTCGGTATGAACCTCAATACTCAAAGAAACCGAAGTTCCGAATACTTCAGCTGAAACCGTACCTTCGTCCATTTCTACATCTTGCGCATCATGCCTGCTGCCTTCCAGTGCAAAGCGGATTTCAATGGCTTCGATAAAATCAGGGAATTCATCATCTTCTCTAACATCTTCCGGAATTGGTATAATTTCATCCACATCAATAATCGTCCAATTATCCCCGGAAACCGTATTGAACCGGAATAACGGCAGAAACTCGAGCTGTTCGGGATCGAATTGCTGAGCAATGGTGGTTACACCCTCCATAGTTGTAAATGACGGAGTTGATGTAGTACGAAGAGGGAGTTCTTCATCAAAATCATCCGGCAATTCCAAAAGAGGGCTGACTTGATCCTGATAGACTAACCAGCCATAAGGCTCACCCTCCCAATCATCAAAGTCATTTTCGACAATTCCATTATCGAAATCATCATTCAAAGGTTTTGATACAAGACGGTAGACGGTTAATGTGTCTTCAACATCAATTGATATTACCGAATCCCGCTGGACAATTTCTTCCGGGAAGTCTTCTTCAAACTCATCCATTACATCGGTAAATTCAGTGGTGTAAAGCCAGTAACTGCCACCATATTGCGGCAGGTAATCGGTAGCATCCTGTGCATAAGTAACACCGGCAAATAGAGTCATTGCAACTATAATAGCTGCTGTAGATTGTAGCTTCGAGGTATGCATGGCGACGCACTTTTGGTTTATGTTTTTAACCTGAACTTTTAAAGTCACACCTATACCGGTTATATTTCCAACATTGTCTTCGTTCTAAATGTTCATCCGGCTATGTAAAACAGATCTGTTCTGAATGATCTCATAAACAGATATATAGCCTGCATTTTTCAAAAAGCTTTTGTGAATAATGCAGGCAAAAAAATGTACTGAGATTTTTAAAAATAACTTTTTGCCGGGGTACCTCCCAACTGAATTGAAGGATTGTTCAACCCATCCGCATTTTTTCGGGTTTTTTATAAAATCATTAAAAATTATTAGACCCTCTGCTTATGGTTCACGGAAGTTCGGGAATTTGAGGATCACAATCAGAGATATCAGAGAAATCTGAATGAAATAAGTAGGACACTTTAGTATCAAACTATTCAAGTACGGCTAAGTTTTAATCGCATCCAAACCGAAACCCCCATAATCAGGGTAGTTGTTCCGGCTGATATCAGGCAATACAAGCACCAGGCTTCTATTACTGAGTTCATCAGGTAGACCAGCCATCCGGAGAATAAAAATGCGGGTACCGTTACATAAGGCAACAGATTTAATATGTAAGACTTGCGAATGTCCAGCCAAAGAAAACCGGATATTAGCATTGTCATATAGAAAAGAGCGCCGAGCAATGCAACCGGAATCGGCCCAATTGTGGCATAATCGCTGGAGGCCACTTCGTCACATCCTTCCAGCGCGGTACAGGATGGCAGCCCGCCCATGTAATGGTTGGCCGAGAGATAAACTGCATCCACCAACCCTATAAAAGCCGCTGCCACAAGTACAGTGATTCCGATTAAGAATGGCTTTTGTGAATTTGGGGTCATATTCAAACCGATGGGTTCAGATGGAGAATTAGATATTAACTACCCTTACAAATACGACTCCAGCATTTCCCGGAATTCATCCGGAGAGCCCGGATACTGCAGTTGCT
>SLQI01000119.1 GCA_007131535.1 Balneolales bacterium
ACAAACAGTATAAAACCGACTATATGTATGAAATGAAACAGTGCATCAACTTCCGCAGCAGTAGTTGACCGCTGAGGAGGCAGAAAAAATTCAGCTAAGCGCTCAAACATAGGAGTATGATATTAAAAATTTTGAACAGATAATTTTGTTTTTTGTCTTTCGCGATACCAGAAGATCCCGAGAAACAGCCCTAAAAGTACCAATGTAGCCGCACCACCGATCTTCATAATATTCATTGCTACAGGAACATAAGAACCTGAATTCGGATCATATTCATAACAGTACAGTATCACCCGATCCATGGCTGAACCGATTGTTCCGTCAGCCGCATCATACAGAGCATTACGCATTGCTAATTCCGGAAAGTCAATACCATGCAGATAACGGGTTACGACCCCTTCTTCCGAAAGAAAGATTAATGTAGAGCCATGGATATATTCCTGGGTAGTTTCATCCCATTTAAAACCGAATCCAACTTCATCTGTAAGTTTTCGGATCTGATCCTCTTCACCGGTCAGAAAATGCCAACCTTCGGCAGCTTCCGGTCTTCCAAGTTCTTTTATGTAGTTTTCTTTCTGCTGTTTTGCGAGTTCCGGTGTTTCTTCCGAGGCTATACTAACCGTAAGTATTTCGAATTCATCCCCGGGAGTCCAGCTCAAATCTTCAAGTCCGCGATACATGCCTTCAAGGATGAGGTTGCAAAGTAACGGACATTCATAATAAACCAAGGCTAAGATTAAGGGCTTATCCCGATTTAAGTATTCACCAATCGCCACCTCTTCACCTTCTTCATTAAAAAACCGGGTATCTTCTGATATTTGCTCACCCAGCTTCTCTACAATATCAACTTCGTCAATATCATCCGGAGCCTGTTGCTGTGCCATGCCCGGATAAGCCGGTAAAAAAGTGAGCGAACCGACCGATACCAGAATAATACTTATATAAAAGAGATATTTAATTTTGTTCATCAAGATACAGTGTTATGGCACTATCTATTGGAATGTGATAAATACCTTCTTCCTCATCAATAACCCCAAAACTGGTTAAGCGTTCCTGAGCCTGCTCCTTCATCCGGGCAACCTGTTGATGCTCACTCCGGACGGAAGCTTCTTCGGTAAAGACAAGCTTATTAGTATGATACATGTAGAATATTCCTACTAACAAGACGCCGAAGATGACAATGCCGAGCACACTCCAGAACGTGAGGTTCTTTAAATTATGCTTATCATGCATAACCCCGTAAGACAGATCTTCTTCAGGAAGGTTGAATTCCTTGGGATCGAATTCTTCATCATTATGTCTATCCCGGGGATTTTCCATGTCAGACGGATTTGTCATTGCTTCCTAACGTGAATTAATTAGTGTTTATTAAGAGAATCAGCCAGCAAGGGATCATTTTTGGGGATCATACTGTTGCTTTTGAACTTTTGAAAGAACAAGCCGAAGAACAAACCGGCAAAAGCAAGCAACAACGTAATATCAAGCCAATGTATCGAAACGCCGGCTTCATGCAATGCAGGTGTTACAATATAGAATACTTCAATGAAGTGCATTACAACAATAAGTATGGACAGCCCTGCAAGCAATTTGAGGTTGGTTTTAGCCCACAAGCCTAAGAGCAGGATAAATGGAATTACAAACCTGCCGAAAAACAGCAACCATGTAACGGTTTCCCAGCTGCCTTGTAATCTGTTGTAATACCACATAGTATGCTCCGGAATATTGGCGTAATAATAGAGCATAAACTGACTGAAAGCGATATAAGCATAAAATACCGTGAAGCCAAAAAGCAGCTTTCCGAGGTCCTCATAATGAGGTAATCGGATAGTATTTAAAAGCAGGCCCTGCTTACGTAGATACAGACAGATTAAGATCGCAATAGCCAGAAATACCTGGAAGCTCATTGAGAAAATGTAGACACCGAACATGGTTGAGAACCAATGAAACTCCAGTGACATCAACCAGTCAAAAGAGGCGAAGGCCAGGGTGAAACCAAACAGCAGCAGGCCGGGTCCGCTAATTACTTTTTGAGATGAATACAGTTTGGCATCAACACCATCATTATCCATCCGGACAGAATTCTGATAAAGTTTCCATCCCAGGAACGACCAAATGACAAAATAGATAACATTACGAATGATGAAGAACGTAGTGTTGAGGTAAGGCTCTTTATATTGAGCTAAATCATCCTGCGCCAGCACTTCCGGCCGTGACCATTCATACAGATACTGCATACCAAATAATACCGGGATGAAAAACAGAGCCAGCAGAAAAATATGGTAAGAAAATGTTTCCGGAATTCTGCGTAATACAACACTCCAGGAAGAGCTTGTTACGTGTTGTAACATCACAAAGAACAGTGCTGCAAGAATAATGGTCGCAACAAATGTAAAATTAGTCAGGTACGAAAAGTAAAACTGCTCGGTATTTATAAAAAATCCGATTATGCTTGCAACGATTCCCACCACGGCTACACCAAAGAAAGCCTTGGTTACCGTATTGCTTTCGGGAAATTGAAGGTTATCTGTTAATGTATGTTGTGCCATCAGTGATTAAAAATCTATTTATTTGCGGTTATATCACCCATCGTTATTCTTCAGGTGCTTCCGCTACTTCAATTTCATTTAATTCCACACCCAGTTGCCTGATCCTATCTTCATCAGCATCCTGACTTATCTGCAATGCCCTTACATAAGCCACAATGGCCCAACGGTCCTCAACCGGAATTTTATGGCGATAGGACTTCATAGTTTCATAGCCCCGATAGATAGCACTGTAAATCCTTCCATCTTCCCATTCCCGGGCTTCGTCACTATGGAAGGTAGGAGCTATCAATCCATACTCGGAGATAATTCCTTCACCATCACCGGCGGCTCCGTGACAAGCGGTACAAAAAATATCATACCGTTCTTTTCCTCTAACTAAAAAAGCGCGATCAATATCGGCAGGAATAGATGTCACATATTCACCGTCGGCATCCAACCCTTCATAATATTCATGATCGGTCTGTAAATTACCTCGGGCAACGGTTCCTTCAACAGGCAACCTACTTGCTCTTTGATCAGCAAAAAACGGATTTTCCTGCTGATACCTGAATTTTTCCTGATAGTGCATGTTGGGTTGAACAAAACGCGGAGGATCTTCAAACGGCTGACCTCTGCATGCCGACAGGGCAATAAGCAATGCCAGAAACAGTGCTATTTTTTGAAATGCTTTCACGATAACTCGCTGATTTGCAATACGTAATTATGAGTTTCAGATTAATCGGTATCGTAAACCTTCTCTACATGAGAAGCTCCGATATCTTTTAGCAGCTTTTCGGTTTTCTCATCGGAGAATAAGTCATCTTCAGCCTCAATACTGATAAAGAACCCATCATCTGACGCTTTTTCAAATGTTTTTGAATTGAACAGCGGATGGTTTAGTCTGGGTAATTTATTGAGAGCAAACATCCCGAAGAACGTACCGAATGCCGCCAGCAAAATTGTTAATTCAAAGGTTACCGGGACAAAAGCCGGCATATTAGCCTCTGGCTTACCACTGATATTCATGGGATAAGCAGATGTGTGAACCCACAACTGAAGTGCTATACCGCCTAACATACCAAGTATACCATGACCGAGTACAATCCATCCCAGTTTGGACTTTTTGAGCCCCATGGCTTCATCCATCCCGTGTATCGGGAATGGGCTGTGAGCATCAAACTTATGATACCCGGCTTTGGCTACAGCCCGGGCGGCTTCCATCAACTCACCCGGGTTTTTGAATTCAGCCAGAAGGCCGTAGAGTTGTTTATTGTCGTCTGAACTCATGATTCAACGATCGGTATTTTATTATTTAGTTTCTTGGTCATTGGTCTGCCCATTATCATAATAATGGGGATCAGCCTGTGGCATAACACCTTTCACCTCCGATATTGCCACCATCGGCAAGAAGCGTAAAAACAGCAAAAAGAAGGTGAAGAAAAGACCGAACGTACCCACATAGGTTAACACGTCAACCCATGTCGGACTGTAGTATCCCCAGGAAGATGGTAAAAAATCTTGTGCAAGCGAAGTTACTGCAATTACAAATCGCTCGAACCACATTCCGATATTGACCACAATGGAGAGTACAAAGGAGACATAAACACTTCTTCTCATCTTTTTAAACCAGAAGAAGTTTGGAGCAATAACATTACAGGACATCATAATCCAATAGGCCCAGGCATAGGGGCCGAATGCCCGATTGACAAATGCAAACTTTTCGTATTCCACCCCACTGTACCAGGCTATAAAAAATTCCATAATGTAGGCAAAGCCCACCATCCAACCGGTAACCAGTATGATGATGTTCATTTTTTCGACTACATCAATGGTCATTATATCCTCAAGCTTGTAAATCTTTCGGCAAATGAGCATCAGCGTCATCACCATAGCAAACCCTGAGAAGATAGCTCCGGCAACAAAGTAGGGAGGGAAAATTGTAGTATGCCATCCCGGAATTATCGATACGGCAAAGTCAAATGATACGACAGAGTGTACCGAGAGTACCAGAGGCGTAGCAAGACCAGCAAGAAGCATATATGCTTTTTCATAATGCTGCCATTGACGGTTACCGCCTCTCCAGCCAAGGGCAAATGCACCGTATAGAAGTTTGGAGACTTTACCTTTTACTTTATCCCGCATCGTGGCCAAATCAGGTACTAAGCCTACATACCAGAACAGTGTGGACACTGTAAAATATGTTCCTACAGCAAATACGTCCCAAAGCAACGGACTGCTGAAATTCGGCCAGAGAGCCATCGAATTTGGAAGTGGAAAGATATAGTAGATCACCCAAATCCTTCCTACGTGTATCGCCGGAAATATACCGGCACACATAACCGCAAAGATCGTCATCGCCTCAGCGAATCGGTTTATAGCCGTACGCCAGCCCTGCCTGAATAAAAACAAAATGGCAGATATCAACGTACCGGCGTGTCCGATACCGACCCACCATACAAAGTTAATGATGGCCCAGCCCCAGCTCACCGGCTGTTGAAGTCCCCAGACACCCATACCTTCATAAATCAGATAAATAATCATTGCCAACAGTAATCCCATCAGAAGGTTGGCAACACCAAAAGCGATATACCACCAGGTAGGTGTCTGTTGCTGGGGAATATCACTTACCAGCTTGGTAATGCTTCCAAAGTCGTGATTTCCTTTTACCAGCGGTTTTTTTACTGCTACTTCAGCGTTTTGACTCATTTCAGAAAATAGATTTCTCTTTCAGGCTTATGCCAGATTGGTATTCGGATTGCGAATTTTAGCCAGATAAGATGTTCTCGGCCGGATATTTAAGTATTCAAGCAGGTTGTAATTACGGTCATTGTCTTTGGCAATGCTGACATTACTTTGACGATCACTGACATCGCCAAAATTAATCGCATCTGCCGGACAAGCCTGCTGACAAGCGGTTACTACCATTCCATCCGGCGGTTTAACTGAATCACCGGTCTTATTCTTGGTTTCAATTTTAGCACGGCTAATACGCTGTACACAGTAAGTGCATTTCTCCATTACTCCGCGAAAACGTACCGTCACATCCGGGTTCATGGCCATTTGTATGATCTCAGGATCATCTCCGTCAGCCAGAAACTCTCGTGCATAATTGAAGAAGTTGAACCGGCGTACTTTAAACGGGCAGTTGTTGGCACAATAGCGTGTACCGATACACCGATTATACGTCATTTGATTCAACCCGTCATCACTGTGGGTAGTTGCAACTACCGGGCAGACCTGCTCACAGGGCGCCTGTTCACAGTGCATACAGGGTACCGGTTGGTGCATGACTTTGGGGTTACCATCCTCATCACCACTGAAATACCGGTCTGTACGAATCCAGTGCATTTCACGGCCACGGCGAACTTCTCGTTTACCAATTACCGGGATATTATTTTCGGCCTGGCACGCAATTGTACATACACCACATCCAATGCAGGAATTCAAGTCTATCGTCATTCCCCACTGCGGCTCATGGTCCGGGAAATGATCAACAGAATAAAGATTTATAGGCTTGCCGGTTTCCGGATCAATCTCACCCTCGTAAATACCCGTCTCATCCTTAGCAAACGTCGGATTCTGACGGTATTCGGCGATTGGCGCATCCATAACCAATGGACGACCTTCCATGCTATGGTGATCCTGTGTTGAGGCTATCTCATAATCTTCGCCGGTAGGTGAAACCGAAACATTGCTGTGTACCAGCGGGCTTCTGCTGTTGCGAACGGCAAAAGCGTTCACTCCGACTCCGGCACCAACCCGACCAATTTCGCGGCCGTAACCGGTGTAGGTTGTTATACTGTTATCAGCATGACCAGGAAGAACCCAGGCGGCCAGTTCTACCGTACCGTCATTAGTTTCTATCGACAGCATCGGTATATCCGTTTGACCGAAGTACCTTGAGTCCGGAATACCGAGATCTCTTGCCGTTGTTGGACTCAGAATAGCAACATTATCCCACGTGATTTTGGTCATCTGATCCGGCAATTCCATCAACCAGCCGTTATTGGCATATCGACCGTCGAGAAGTTTGGGATCCGGACGCAGGACAAATTCGATATCGGATTCACTCGTTTGCGGTACCTCCGATATGGCCCGCTCCATTTCACTGGAAAAGTTTCCGGCGATGCTTACTGATGCCCGATCATACCCGGTATCTTCGAGCAGTCCGTCGTGCAGGACCGTATCCCATTGGGTGTCAAAGTCACCGGTTAATACATCTTGCCAGGAGTTCTGAACAAGATCAATTCCTTTATGATCTTCTCCACGGACAATGGCCGCTAAAAATTCAATTTCGCTCTTACCGTCGAACAACGGTTTAATCAGAGGCTGTACTACCGACAGCGTACCCTCCCAGCTGCGACCATCATTCCAGGTTTCAAGAAAATGAGCGCGGTTCACATGCCATGAGCAACGGCTACCGGTCTCATCATTATGCAGTCCCAGGTGAATAGTTGTATCAACCTGATTGAGGGCCTGCTCAAAATCCAGGTCGGAAAAGCTGTTATAAACCGGATTGGCACCGATCAACACAACGGTGTCGTATTCACCGTTTTGCATGGCTTCAACGACTTCCCGGTATCGCACATTCTGATCTTGCTGATCAACTGTGGGAACTTCAATATATTCTACTGTTTCACCGGCATTACCGAGCGCCAGATTTATAGCTGCTACAGCTGCGTGCACCTCTGCTGAATGCTCATTACCGGCGGTAAGAACGGCTTGTCCACGATTGGCCAAAAGTTCACTTGCCAATTCTTCAATCCAAGCACTGTCAATGCTACCGTCATTGAAGCCGGCAAAAACTTCAAGGCCTTCCACTTCCTGAGAGAGACGTGATGCCAGACTATACGTAAATGCTTCTATTTTCGAAGACTTCAGACGGTATCTGTGATCGGCGTTACTTCCGGTAAGAGAGTAATTACTTTCAACAACGTAGAGTCTGTTAAGCTCATCGTCCGTGCTTTCAATTTTTCGGGCTTCGTTGAACCGGCGGATGTTCTGAACATTATTATCCGCAGCATTCATGAAATCATCTTCAAGAGAAATCACGACGTTAGCCCGGTCAAACCGGTTAGAACGACGCAGCTTCTCACCAAAAGCTTTCTGATGACCGTTCAGTACATTTTCTTCACCGAACGGCTCGAAGGTAACCCAATCGGCATTCGGAAAACGGTTCCGGGCTTCGTCTTTCAGCCGGGAAAAAGTCGGTCCGTGATTGGCCTCACTAATGAAAGCTATCCTGCGATCCGTATCAGCGAAATGTTCATTACAGAATGCAACGAAGTCATCCCAGGAAGACTGCTCATTGTTGTTGCGCACGTATCGGGAGCGATCCTGATCATACATATTCAGGATTTCGGCCTGTGCATGAATATTAGTTTTTCCGCCGCTCGCCGGGTGAAGATCATTACCTTCAATTTTAACTGGGCGCCCTTCATAAGAATGCACCAGTACCCCGGTTGTATAACCGCGAAACGGCATGCTTGTAGCATAATAGCTTGCCTGACCGGTTACCATGTATTCCGGCTGTCGGCTGTGGGGCAGAATTTTTTCCACCGGTTTACGGCAGGATGCCAGACCTGCGAGTGCAACAGAAGCCCCCATTACCTGAAGGAAATTCCGTCTTGAAATACCATCCTTTAACTCTGTGGCATTTTCCGGAAATTCCCTTTCAGCAAATTTCTGATACTCCTCGTTATTGGCTAACTCGTTGAGGCTTTTCCAGTATGTTTTTTGATGTTCTTTGCCCATGTGAAGCGAACAATAATTTTATAATCAATTAGCGGTGACAAGCATTGCAATAAACCGGAGCGACGATATTCCGCTTGGAAACCATCATTTCACCGAATTCTTTCTGAAAGTCCTCATCCGGTGGCTCCCAGGCGAGGTTAGTAACCTCTTCAACCGGTCTCAACTGGTCTTCCGGGTTGTTGTGGCAATCAAGACACCAGCTCATACTCATGGATTCCTTCTTCATTACACGTTCCATGCGATCAACCCGACCGTGACAGGAGTCACATCCAATTCCTATATTGATATGGATACTGTGATCGAAATATGTGTGCTCGGGAAGCTTATGCACCCGAATCCACTCAATGGGATCACCGGTTTCCCAGCTTTCCCTTAAGGGTGCCAGGTCAGGGCTGTCGGCCTCAATCGTTTCATGACACGTCATACACGTTTGTGAAGAAGGCACAGAAGCCGCTGCAGCTAATTCAACACCTCCGTGACAGTACCGGCAGTCTATATCCAGCTGGCCGGCATGCAAGTCGTGACTGAATGGTATGGGCTGCTCCGGAGCATACCCTACTTCCAGGTAGTCGGGTGATCCGAAATACCAAAAACCAAATATAATTCCGGTTACCCCTACAATAATTGCAAGTTGAATTTTCTTGGGCACCTTATCGGCCCATTTTGGAAAAATCTGCGCCATAAATTTGCAATAGCGTTAAACAATGTTTTTTAGAATCCCAGCAATGCGGGCAATGATACAGATAAAAAGATCAAAAGTTCAAAAAAAATTACCAATTCGTATGGTAAATCTTTGGCTTTTCTAAGGGACTGATTATTGTTAAGATGGGCTACACAAGGGTGTCGTATCCTTATTGTATCGGCTAAAACTTTATCAAAAATTCACAATAATATTTGAAATATCAGCCTATCCCTGTAAATCCGACCTCTCACTCCATTTATAGAGGTTCAATAATGATTATTAATGCAGTCAAGGCAATCTTTATGTATGACAACTACTTGAAGTGTAGCATTAACAAATACAATGTTTACCAACACCGGATTA